>JAJDDU010000181.1 GCA_029260155.1 Phycisphaerae bacterium
CAGGGTGCTCTTTCCCGACCCGCTGGCGCCCATCAGTACGACAAACTCGCCCGACGCGACGGTCAAGGAGACGTGGTCGAGCGCGGCCACGACCTGATCACCCAAACGGTAAGTCTTGCTCAAGTTGTCAGAACGCACGACCGTTGTCACACACGGATTATACCCGCACTCCTCGCGGTAGACGAGAAGAGCGTGGAGTCCACGTGTGTTGCTTGCACAATCCTCCGCTCCGGGGCAGAATATGATCAGCATCTCGTCGAAGAAGAGCGGGAAAGGAGAGCCGTTCCCATGCAATGCGTCGCCCTTGTAACCGACATGATTTTCGAGACCAAGATCTGCGGGACCGCGAAGGCCCTCGGCGTGGACGTTACCACTACGGCTTCGTTGGACGAGTTTCGCGAAGCGCTGGATAATCATGACCCTGGACTGGTACTGATCGACCTCAACGAGGTTTCGTGCTCGCCCATCGAAGCCGTTGCCCTCGCCAAGGGACATCAATCCTGTCCCCAAGTGTTGGCCTACTGCTCGCACGTGCAAACTGAGTTGCAGCACGCCGCCGCAGAGGCGGGCGCCGACAAGGTGTGGCCGCGATCCCGCTTCTCGATACAACTTCCGCTGCTGTTGCAAGATCTGCTCGACGATGTGCAACTGGAGTGATGTTTTTCCGGAGACCCGCCATGATGATTCGCGCGCCAGCCGTGGCCGACATGTTCTACCCCAGCGCGTCAGCGGCGTGCCGACAATCTCTCGATGAATGCTTCAAAGCGAGATCACCACTGCCGGCCATCGACGGCAAGATCATTGGCGGCCTCGTCCCCCACGCCGGTTGGGTCTGCAGCGGCCGAGTGACCGCGGCGGTCGTGTCGGCCATATCCGAGCAGCGATCACCGGGCACGTTCGTCATCTTTGGCGCCGTCCATCGTCGGACGGGTTCGAAGGCGGCCATTTTTTCGCGGGGGAAATGGGATACGCCTGCGGGACCAATCGACATCGACGAATCGCTGGCTGAGCGCCTCATGGGGCAGACCGAGCTCATCGAGGATGATCCCCGCGCCCACGAGTTGGAGCATTCGATCGAGGTTCAGGTTCCGTTCATTCAGCGTCTCTTCCCTGATGCGAGGCTCTTGCCGATCATGGTTCCGCCGTCGCCCCATGCCGCGGAGATTGGGCGGACCGTCGGTCGAACGCTGGAATCTCGCGGCGGCGATGCAGTCATGTTGGCCTCGTCCGACCTTACGCATTACGGCCCGCGCTACGGCTTCACGCCGAAAGGGACGGAGGCCGACGGGCTCGACTGGGCCAAGAACGTCAATGACCGCCGGTTCATCGACCTCGTTCTCGATCTTGACGCGGACGCCGTCGTTGCTGAAGCCGCGCAGCACCGAAACGCATGCGGCAGCGGCGCCGTGGCTGCACTCATAGCAGCCGCTAAGGTTCTCAGTGCCGACCGGGGCGTGCTGCTTGACCACACCACCAGCGCCGAGACCGTTGGCGTGGACGCGCGCAACAACGCGGTCGGCTACGCCGGAATCCTGCTCACTTCGCGGTAGCCCGTCGCACGATTGCTGGGGCATTGCGCCCCGCGAAGTTGCACAAGAGTCGGTTTTGACCAAGAATCTACCCGCCACACGTTGTTGTCGGGCAGCATACGGGCGAGTGGCGGAATGGCAGACGCTGGGGCCTTAAAAGCCCCTGACCGAAAGGTCGTGCGGGTTCGATTCCCGCCTCGCCTAGTCAGAGTGGCATCGCCGGCGCATCACGACGGGTTCACCACGGCGCCCGCACGGCCACCGTCTGACCGATAGCGGGCACGGCGAACGGGACGTATCCGTCGGTCGTTACCGCGAGCCATCTCAACGACGGGTCTTCCAGAGGCACGGAGAACGAGAACGTGACTTCAGCCGGTCGACCGTCGTCGGTCAAGGAGACCACTTCGATTGTGGCAGCGGTCAGTTCCACTTTGTCACCCAATTCCATCGGGTGGTCTGGGCTGCGCGTGAGTGAATCCAGATGCTGGCCCAAATACTGAAACGACAAAGGCGTTGCTTCGCCCTGCGGCGTCCAACGACGTGGTCTCAGATAACCGCCGTGAGGCTGAACCGATAGCGTGTTGGCATCGACGCGCGTGATCTTGGCCGCGCTCCACGAGGCGTTCAAATGGACGGTGCGCGCGGGCAGAGGGTCGCCGCGATGGATCCGCGCCTGAACCCAGACCAAGTCGCTGATGCTTCCGAAAGTGTTGGCGAATACAAGCGTCTGGTTCGCGACGGCGGTGCCCGCCGGCAGCGTGGTGTAGATTCGTTCGAGCGCGTTGGACACGAACCTCATCGAGATTGCCGAGGCGGGAAAGACCAGAGGCGCCAGCACGAGATGTACGCCGACCAACAGATACCGAAACGCGCTCGCGCATCGCGTCCATCGCTTCGACTCAGGCACCCAGCACGCACTCGCTGAGAGGCCGTGCAGCCATTGGGCCAGTAGCCCCATTGCTCCGATTCCGACGAACATCAGTAGCCGATCGCTCGTGAAGATAGCACACACGGGAATCACCGAGAGGACCGAGCCCGCGGCCCAGAAGCGGGACGACGCGTCGCGTCGCAAAAGCGGAGCGAGCATGACTCCGAGCCCGCATAGGAAAGCGATCGCCAAGAGCCAGTGCAGTTGAAAGAGGCCCGCTGATTCGAAGTTGCCGAGATCGGAAGCGGGCAGCGCCCACTGTCCCATCAACAGCAGCGGCCCGTTGGACAGGACGCGCTCGGCGAATCGTATCGGGTTGGCGGCTGGGTCCACGTAGCCGCCGGATCGCGCGGCGCCGTAACCCAATGCCTCATACCCCACGTACCATGCGATGGCGACGGCGACGCATGGCAGGAACCGCGCCAACCGCCGCGACCACGATCCCTGATCGAGAAACACTGCGTAGGCCAGAAGGTACGCGCAGGTGCAGATAGCCTCCTCCTTGCCGCACAGCGCGACAAGCAGAAGCACAGGAGCAGCGATGCCGCTTCTCCGGCAGCCATCACGACACCAACGGTCGTGGCAGATCAACGTCACGCAGCCGAAAAACGCCGCGATCAGCGTGTTGCGATTCGCAAGCCAACCTGCGGGAATGGCGTGGGACTCGTCGATGGCGAAAAGTACTGCGGCGACGGCGGCGACCCACGGCGGCATGGTTCGTCCCATCACCCGTCGGTACAAGACCGCGACCGCCCCGACGACAAGTCCGTACCACAGCAAACTCTGAAGGTGCATGAAAACCGGATGGTCTGCCCACGCGAAGTCATCGAGCATGAACGTCAGTGCGGTAAGAGGTCGCCCCAGGGAAGCGCGGCAGTGCGGATCGGTCCACCACGGAAACCAGCCGCGATCCATCATCGCCAGTGTTCGCTCGGGATCTCCGTTGAAATAGGTGTACGGTTCCCAAGGGCTGAATTGAACGTCGCCAGCGGGCTGTAGGCCGCCGACCGTCGCGTAGATGAACAGATCGTCCGCGGCCAATCCGCCGAACAGCGACGGCGCAGCAAGGACCATCCCGAACGCGATCGGCAACGCCGGGAACCGACGCAGCGACCGTTCCCCGAGCCGTTTCAACCACCGCATGCAAAGAGCCCGTTCCGCTGAACACCCGATAACCACACGGTTCATCGTAGGCTGTGGACTGCTCGGGGAGAAGTGCCGATATTCTCAATTGATGAAACGGTGCCGGCGAGGGATGTGATCGAACGCCTAGCGACCGAAGACTTGCCCGGGAGAGGACTCGAACCTCCACCTACTTGCGTAGACATGGCCCTCAACCATGCGCGTCTGCCAATTCCGCCACCCGGGCTTGGTGGTCAGTTGTCGGCGGATGCTACGAACCCTGCGGGTGATTGTCAATGTGCCGGGTATCGGCGGGAAATCCGGCGGCTGAGGGCTGGCGACTCGCCGGACCAGGGTGGCTGGGCTCCGGCATCGGCGTTCCAGGGCAATTGCATCGGGATCATCGATTGGCTACACTGCATTTCGATTAGCGTGCTTTATGAAAATGGCTAGTGAGACGATTCATGATGAGAATGTCCGGGCTTACTCTCGTTGCGGTGCTGTTGCTCGTGCTCGCTTCCTGCGCAGCGCCGGGTGGGCGTGGATATAGGCAGTTGGCGGGTGGGCTGGGTCGCGCCTCGCCGGAGACGTCACGACTCGCGCCGGCATCGCATCGGTTGATGCTCGGTGCCCAGCCTGTCGTTGAGTCGGAGGAGGAGTGGGAAGAGGACGACGAGGATTGGGGCGACGAAGAGGAAGATACCGGAAGATCTTTCTTCTACAAGGAGTTGGTTGTCTCGGGATTCTACTCCAGAAACGGTGTCATGGGTCTGCCGATGGACGACCCCGACGAAGATCATCTGGAGTTCTCGCCGAGGCCCCCAGGAAGTTACGTCGGTTTTGACTACATCAGGACATTCACTTCGGCTTCGCCGATCAACCAACGTCTGCCAGCTTGGTTCCAGTTAACTGCCGTCGATCTTCACCCGCGTTTTCTGTTCGATCGAATGGAGGTCGACGATGGACTCGAACACAAGCTCGATTTCGCCCCGCAGGACTTCTGGGCTCGCTTCGATCTCGGTGGACGGGATCGGCTGACGTTGCGTGTGGGGCAGTTTGTCTTGCCCTATGGTGTGAATCCTCCGCTGGCACCGAGGCAGAAGTTCATTCTTCCGGTGGAGGCACTTGACCTCGGTCTCAAGTGGGACTGGGGCGTCAACTTAAAGGGTCCGTGGGGCGAGTACGATTGGGAACTGGCGGCCACCATCGGCTCGGGCGAGGCCCTGCACTCCACGCATACGTTTCGCAGTTCCGAGCGCAATAGTTACCTGTTCACCGGCCGAGTCGGCACGCCGACGTACTGGGATCTCCAGTACGGGCTCTCGTTTCTGGTGGGCGATATTCCCACCATCCGAGCCGCCAACGTGATGAACGAGCTCTCCATATCCCGCTGGCGCGTCGGGTTTGATACGTTTTATAAGTGCGGCACCTTTCTGATGGTCGGAGCCCAGGTGACGTACGGGCAGGATGGCTACGCCGGGGATGAAGAGTACATCGGTTTCACGGGCGGCGAGACGGCCGACGTGCTGGCCTACCGCCTATGGGCGGATTGGGTGGTCCCGACGCACAGCGATCTGCGACTCGGCGCCCAGTTCGAGTCGATCTACCGAGACCTGTCGACGGCGGATTCGGATGACACGGCCGTGGTCTTCGAGGTCGGATATTCCCTTTCCACTAATGTGTCGGTGATGATGGATTACCGAATCGACATCAACCGCACCATGGGAGAAGAAGACAATGCCGTGTACGTTACGTTTGTCTATTACGGGTCCTAGCCGCATGGTGCTGGGGCTGCGGTCGGTGGCAACGTGTGCCTGCGCCGCTCTTCTGTTCGACGCTTCACTTGTCTTCGCGGCGAATCCGACGCCTCCGCAGTTTACGGATGTATCCGGCGAATCCGGTCTCCGCTTCCGACAGAACTACGGAGCCAAGAAGCTGGGAAACGTACTGATGACCACTGGGAGCGGCTGCGCCCTGTTCGATTACGACAACGACGGGTGGCTGGATGCCTTCATGGTCAACGGCACCTACCTCGACAAACAGGGCGACCTGCTACCCGGCAAAGCCACACACCATGCTCTTTTTCACAATCGCAAAGACGGGACGTTCGCGAAGGTGACCAAAGCGGCTGGACTCGGCGCGCCGTCCTACGGCCAAGGTGTGACGTGCGGGGACTTCGACGGGGACGGTAACACCGACCTGTATCTCACGAATTACGGTTCGAATCAACTGTACCGCAATCGCGGGGACGGGACCTTTGAGGACGTGACGGCGTCTTCGGGCACGGGCGATTCGCGATGGGGCACTGGGGCTGTCTTCTTCGACTACGATGCTGACGGCGACCTTGATCTGTTTGTGGTCAACTACGTCAAGTTCCGCCCTGATATGTTGAGTGTTCATTCTTCTGCGCTGTCTAAGCGGCAGGGTTATGTGTCGTTTCCCGGCCCCCGCGACTACGAGCCCGAGACCGACATCCTCTATCGAAACAACGGTGACGGTACGTTTACTGACGTAACTGAAGAGGCCGGCATTGTCTCGGGGGGCAAGGGCCTAAATGCCGTCGCGGCAGACTTCGATACCGACGGCGACCAGGATCTTTTTGTCGCCAATGATGTCTCGCCCAACGCTTTCTATCGTAACGAAGGGGGCCGATTCACGGAGATCGCACTGGAGGCCGGCTGCGCCTACGATCCGGAGGGTGTGGAGACCGCGGCCATGGGCGTCGACGTTGCCGATGTAGATGAAGACGGCCAGCAAGATCTCTACGTTACGAACATGGTCTTTGAGTTCAACAACCTGTACCGCAACATGGGCGGGCTGTTCTTCGAAGACGCGACCAAGGCCATGCGTCTTGACAATGACAACTACCGCCACGTCAGCTGGGCCACGCGCTTCGTGGATTTCAACCACGACGGCCAGTTGGACTGCTTCGTGGGCAACGGGCACGTCAATGATTTCGTGGAGGGATTCTCGCAGAGCATGACGTACGCCCAGCAGAATCAGATATTCATGGGCATCGGCCGGGGGCTGTTCGAGAACGTCGCGGATCACTGCGGCGCGTGTTTTCGGCGTAAGCGCGTCACGCGCGGGGGCGCCTTTGGAGACTACGACAACGACGGCGACATCGACATACTCTTGATCAATTCGGGCGGACGCGGAGCACTGTTGCGCAACGATACGCCGTCCAACGACCGCTGGGTAAAAGTCCGTCTCAAGGGCGAATCTCCCAATACACATGGTATCGGCGC
>JAJDDU010000182.1 GCA_029260155.1 Phycisphaerae bacterium
CGACCATCGGGTGAGCGTCGCACGATCAACTTCCGCAAGCGTGATTTGATGGGCTTGTTTCACCAGTCTCATCCTCCTTCCAGAGGACGAAACCCGCAAGAAAACCGTAAAATTCCTCAATTCTGAAACACTACACTAGATCATTGTCGGGAACCGCTCTGCTGGCCTGCGCGCGGGTGTATTGATGGAGGTGCTCGCATGTCGTTTTCGGAGTCCACGACGAATCGCGGTTTTGTCCAGGCTATTGTGGCGCTCTTGTGCGTAACCGCCGTACACGCGGGGACCATCGTCCACGTCGATCAGAACGCCACCGGCGCCATCCACGACGGCTCGGATTGGTGCGACGCTTTTGTCAGTCTTCAAGACGCGCTCGCCGTAGCCGCCAGCGGCACGATCAACGAAATCCGCGTCGCCAACGGCATCTACAGACCCGCCGACCCCAACGGCGATCGCGAAGCCACGTTCCAACTGATCGACAACGTCCAACTCCTCGGCGGCTACGCCGGTTGCGGCGCACCCGATCCCGATGCGCGCGATGTCACCGCCAATGAAACCGTCCTCTCCGGCGATCTCAACGCCGACGACGGCCTCGACTTCGCGAACAACGAGGAAAACAGTTACCACGTTGTCACGAGCGGCAAATCCGACGACACGGCCGTCCTCGACGGATTCACCATCACCGCCGGCAACGCCAATGGAACATTCCCGCACCATCAGGGCGCGGGCATCCACAACGTTTTGGGAAACGCGCCCTTCGCCAATTGCACTATCGGCGCGAACTCGGCGCTTCTCAACGGCGGCGGAATGTACAACCTCAACGGCAACCCGACCGTGACGGACTGCGTGTTCAGCGAGAATAGGGTTACCAGTTTTTCCGGCATCTCCGGCGGCGGCGGAATGTACAACAGCGAGGCCAGCCCAGTACTTACGCGCTGCACGTTCGACCGAAACACGGCCCCCAGCTATGGCGGCGGGATGGAAAACACCTCCAACAGTAGCCCGACGTTGCACAATTGTACGTTCACCGGCAACACAGCCACGGTCGGCGGCGGGATAAATAACTTCCTTAACCATGCTGCCCCGGCACTGACAGACTGCACATTCATCGGGAATAGCGCCGCAAATCGCGGTGGTGCGGTGGACGCTTTTGACGGCAATCCGACGTTTATGCGATGCGTTTTCAGCGGGAACACCGCCGGCGAACTCGGCGGCGCGTTCTCCAGTGACGACACCGTCAGCCCGACGTTTACCGAATGCACCTTCAACGGCAATACGTCGGGAAGGGATGCCGGTGCGATGCACCTTCTCACGGCCGGCACGCCCCGCGTGATCCGCTGCACATTCACGGGCAACTCCACCAGCCGATTCGGCGGTGCAGTCCAGTCGGCAGCCCATGGACTCATCATGAACGACTGTGTATTCAGTGGAAACTCCGCGGGATCCGGTGGCGCCATCATGGGATGGACCACCGGCACGCCGGACATTATCAACTGCACGCTGACCGGCAACACCGCCGTCGACGCTGCCGGTGGGATCTACCTCATCGGATTGGGAAACCCGACGCTGACCAACTGCATTCTCTGGAACAACAACGACAGTGGAGCGAACCGCGAGAACGCCCAAATCCAGCTGAAAGGCACCGGTTCGCCCAGTGCGACCTACTCCGTGATCGAGGGACTCAATGCCGTCGTCGGCAAGGGAAACATCGACCAGGATCCGCGCTTTCTCGATTCCGTTGGTGCGGACGGCATCCCCGGAAACGCGGACGACGATCTACGACTGGCACCGGATTCGCCGTGCATCAACACCGGCGATCCCGCCTTTGCCCCCGCACCGGGCGCCGCCGATCTCGACGGCCACGCCCGCGTGCTATGTAACCGTGTGGACATGGGTGCCCACGAGTATGGCATCGGAGACTTCGACTGCGACCGCGACGTGGACCTGTTGGATTTCGCGCAGCGCCCCCCATGCGTCACCGGACCAACCAACGCCCCCTTCGCAGAGACGTGCGAACCCTTCGATTTCGACGGTGACCTCGACGTGGACTTCAGAGATTTCGCTGGCTTCCAGCGCGTATTCAACGGCCCGTGAGCCCCCCACCCATTGGGTGGCCCATGGCGTCGGCCGTGGGGGACACGGACTCGACGGCACCGAAGAACGCATCCTCCCCGACTATCGAATCTGACCGGCGACTACTTCGCCGGATAGGGTGCATTGGGCAATCGAGAGCCGTACTGCCCGGCAATCGTCTGTAGCCCCATGTGCAACCCGGCACGATCCTTCATGGTCAGGTCACGGCAGGATTCCAGTTTGGATCTGCTCTGGCGGCCATCTCGGGCAGGGCAAGCCCTCCGTTTCTCTTGGGCTTGTGTTACTAAAGCATCTTTACTATACTGCTTTCCACCGTCGCATTTGCAGCGATAATAAGAGGCCGTTGGACTGGACAGCGTCGTCGGATTCACAAGTGGAGTGAAGCATCATGAAAACAAAAAGTGTGAAGGTTGCATTCATCGCAACACTGGTTCTGGTTATCCTAAACATGACATTCCTGGGCGCGATCCTCGGAGCAGGCCCGGGCGATACGCACGCCGCCCCCGCCAAGATAATCGGGCATGTTGATAAGCAGGGAGATCAGGAGTTGGCTTACCTGCTGGTCAAGCTTGTGCTCAGAACGAGGGCCGTTGTAGCGGGCCACTATGGCAGGAGTCAGTCGTCCCTGCCCGGAGTCGATCTGCTCTACAAGCGTTCGTTGGCCAAGAACCTCATACTTCCGGCCGCTGTGGCGGACGGCGTCTTCGCGGAGGTGGTTCCGCACGCCACCGGGGGACGCGCCTGGGTGAAGATGGTCGTCGCAGAGCCGCGCAACCCGAACAACCGGGGTGACGCGACCGCCCTGGCGATGCTCGACGAGATCAAGGATGGTGCCGCGTTCGCCGAGCGAATCGCACCCGACGCGTACTACTACGGTGAGCCCATCAAGGCCAACGCCAAGTGTATGCCTTGCCACGGCAATCCGGCGGGCGCGTCCGATCCGCTCTTCCCACAGTTCGAGAAGGACGGGTGGCGTGTCGGCGAGACGGTAGGTGCGGTGATCGCCCGAGTAGCGGCCGCAAACTAGCGGAGTGTCAGGCAAAACGCAGCAGGTATGCCGGTTTACGGAAGCAGTCGGTGGCGTCGCAGGGCCTCAACATCGCACCGCCCTAGCCCAAAGCAAGACCCCGCTACGGCATCGCCCGCCTCCACGACCGCACCGAAGAGGGCATCCCTCACCACTGTCAGAGTTGCACCCCGGTTCGAGACCCGTGTTGCGTGCTAGGTGTCCCCGGCAAGTGGTTCTCTCTTCCAGTCACCATCAACCGTGGCACGACTCGCGACCCATCCAGGCGGTAGGTCAGCGATACTCATGAGAGAAGCGTCCATTCGCAAGGCCGTGCCCATTCCGATGACACGTCCATCTTCCGCGTCGTCAGTAGTCCCGCAGAGAAACGCCCAGGAGTGGTCATCATCAAAGTGTTGAACGACGAGAATGGGCAACCCGTTCTCCGCTACTCCCACCGTTGTAATCGCTGCTACATTTGGCGCTTGGTCGAAGGACCATTCCATTTTTGTCTCCGTCCCTCCGACGAGGTCGAGCGGACGTCATGTGGATCCTGCGGCAGGTGCGGCGTCACTTCCGCGCGCAGCATTGCTTGTACTTTTTCCCGCTGCCGCAAGAGCAAGGGTCGTTTCGGCCGACCTTCCCGCTGTCCGCCTGGATCGGCTCTACCGGCGGCGGCAGCGGGGTCTCGTCCTCGCCCGGCAACTGCTTTTGGTAGTCCTTCTCTTTGTCTTCACGGCCATGGAACCGCTCATCGTTTGATCGTTTCGCCATCGGTGTCGTGTACTCCATCAGCTTTCAAATCGGTGCGTTCTGCGTACGCACGCCCATCATACCGCGCCGCGCGCCCGCCGCGACAGCCGCCAAGCGGAAAACCATTCGTGGCCACCCGCCCGGACTGCCTGTAGTATCGACCCCGCAAGCGCCGAAGTAAAACGAGATGGAATACCAACACACAAACGCAACGCAGCACCCCCACCGGACGGAGACGCCGATTGTCGCCCAAGTATAGACTGCTCCTGTCCATCCTCCTCGTCGTCGTCATCTACGTCATCGGCGTCGCTGGTTACGTCATCATCGAAGACTCCACCGTCTTCGACGCTATGTACATGACCACCATAACCCTCTCGACAGTCGGATACCAGGAATCCGTCGACCTCCACCCCGCCGGTCGGGCATGGACCATCATCGTCATCGTCTTGGGCGTCACCGGCGTCTCGTTCGCCGTCACCGCCATGATAAGCCTTGCCGTCAGTGGCGACATCAACACGCTCATCGGGAGACGCAAATTGCAATCCACAATCGCCCAACTCAGAAACCACGTGATCCTCTGCGGATACGGGCGCATGGGCGCCCTGACCGTGGAGAGCCTCCGAGCCGCCGAAGTCGAGGTCGTCGTCATTGAGAAGGACGATGACCTCTGCCAAAAGCTCCGTGAACTCGACATTCTCTACGTCCAGGGCGACGCGACCGAGGACGAGACACTGATCAGAGCCGGACTCATGAATTGCAGTGCCCTGCTCGCTTCCCTGACATCGGATGCCGAGAACATCTACATCACGCTCACCGCTCGAGGCCTGCGCTCCGACATGACCATCGTCGCACGCGCCGAACAACCCTCGACCGAACCCAAGCTGAAACGGGCCGGTGCTACCCGCGTCGTCTGCCCCCAGATCATTGGAGCGACCAAGGTTTCAAACATTCTCACGCGTCCCAACGTCGTCGACTTCTTTGAGGTCGCGGCCGAGGGCATCGAACTCGAAATGGACGAGTTCATCGTCGAGGCCCATTCGCCATTGTGCGACATGACCCTGCGCGACGCGCCGATCCGCGAAAACGCCGGCGCGACCGTCGTCGCCATAAAACGCGCCACCGGGGAAGCCATCTATCAACCCCATCCCGACGAACGCTTCAGGCAGGGCGACATATTGATCATGATCGGACAAGCTGGTGTCTCAGAGCGACTGCGGAACCTTGCGTCCTAACGAGGCACGGTCGCACGCAAGTGGAAACGAAGCTGCCCGACACCTGGAAAAGTGACCGTTAGCGTCTATAATCCGCCACGCCGATGGCCGATGTGATCGGTGTCCATCGGACGCGCCACCAGAGTTTAGGGGGAAACAGTGCCTCCAGAGATCAGCGGTTACCGTACGCTCAGCCAGATCGGGGTCGGTGCGCGCTCGACAATCAACCAAGTCGTCCGCGTGACCAGCGGCCAGTTCTTCGCCCTCAAACGCGTGGTCCGCAAGAACGCCGATGATGACCGCTTCCTCCAACAAGTGGAGACGGAATACGAAATCAGCAGCCAAATCGATCACCCGGCCTTGCGAAAGAGCTTGGAAATCCGGAGAACACGCAAGTGGTTCAAAGTGCAGGAGTTGCAGATTCTGATGGAGTACGTTTCGGGCAAGACGCTTGAACAAGCCCGCCCGGTCGACATCGGCAGCGCGATTAGCGTCATACGCCGCGTGGCCGAAGGTCTCCATGCCCTCCACGAGCACGGCTACGTGCATGCCGACATCAAACCCAACAACATCATCCTCACCGATAAGGGCGAGGTGAAGATCATCGACTTCGGCCAAAGCTGCCCCATCGGGCATAAGAAAGAGCGCATCCAGGGAACACCGGACTACATCGCACCCGAGCAGGTGCAGAAGCTCCCGCTCGACCGCCGGACCGACGTATTCAACCTCGGCGCAACGCTTTACTGGGTGCTGACCAACCGGACATTTCCCACAGATCTACGTCAGTCTGCCAAGCCGGGTGGCCACGAGATCAAGGCGCCGAAGCTAGCCCCAAAAGATGTAGTGCCCGCCATCCCCGCAGCACTGTCGCAACTGGCGATGGATTGCTGCCGCAGCGCACCCGACAAAAGACCTGCGGACATGACACGGGTGATCGCGCGACTGGACGCCGCCGATCAAATGTGGCAAAAACAATCCGCCGCACCGCACGCTGGCGGCGGCAGAGCAGCGTCAGGCAACGACCAGAATTGTGAGCGTAAGGCATGACCGCAGTCAAGTCCGATCTGCAAACGCTTCGGGAAGCCGCCCGACTCAACCATGAGGACGCCTTGCTCAAGGGTTCGCTCCTTTGCTTCCCCGATTACGGGCAACTCGTCATGACCGGGGACATGCACGGCCACCACCGCAACTTCGCCAAGCTCAAGAAATACGCCGACCTGCCGCACGCCCCCGCACGACACGTAGTCCTGCACGAGCACATCCACGCCGAACACGGCGGGCCCATCGGAGATGACAGCTCCATCGAACTCGTCATCGAGGCGGCCAAGTGGAAGATCGAATTCCCGGACCAAGTACACTTCTTGCACAGCAACCACGAGTTGTCGCAGTATACCGGCAAGGAAATCTGCAAGGGAGGCCGCGTCGTCAACTACGATTTCGAGTGCAGCATCACCCGCCTGTACGGCAACTACGCCGACGACATCCTTGAAGCGCTGCGAGAGTATATCGCCTCCTTTGCGCTGGCCGCCCAAACCACCAACCGCGTGTTCCTGTCCCATTCACTTCCCAGCCTCGGCGACATGGCCCACTTCGATCCATCCGTCGTCCACAGACCCCTGGACCACAAGGACATGATCGAAGGCGGCGACGCTTACGCCATGGTTTGGGGCCGATACCAAACACCGGCAGTGCTGAGCACGCTGGCCCAAATGTTCGATGTGGATTTCTTCATTTGCGGGCATCAGCCGCAAGAAACCGGATCAGCCGTCCTGCACGATCGCCTCATCATCCTTGCAAGCGATCACAACCATGGCACGTTCCTGCCTTTCGATCTGAAAAAAACCTACTCGATCCAGGATCTCACACGCCTGATACGCCCGTTTGCCGCGGTTGCGTGAGGTTTCTTGCCGTAAACGAGGCGCGCATTATCGGTCGCTACACCTGCGGACGACACGGCCATGGCACGTAAAGTCCACGCCGAGGCAACCTTGTGAATACGCCCAAAACACCTTGCACAGGCACCCCAAACCGAAGGACCGAATATCAGTAGTGGGGCGTAGGTTTTCCTCAAGATCGACATTAGGGGACGACGATAGTGTACGAGCGGGGCGACCATCGGACCCATTTCGCACGCTCGACGGAGCGGGCACGTGCGAGACAGGAGTAAGCCGATCACGCTCCTCTCCCGCCATTCACGGACGAATGCGCGTGAGCCGAGTGCCGCGAAGGCAGTGACGCAAACAGCGCACGCGTGAACGAGCCGGCTTGCAGCGGCTGTCCGTTTCACGTTGCCATCGCGGAGGAGTGCAATCGCGTTCTAGGTCTGGGGGCGAAGAACTGATATGATTCAGCCGGTCAACAACAACAATGCCAATGTTTCAGCGTTTCGGGACGCGTCCGCCGCGGACCAGACGCGCAGCGCCGGAAAGAACGGTACGCCCGTCGCCCGAGGACAAAGCGCCGACAGCGTCGACATCTCCAGCGGCGGTGAGCGTTTGGCCAACTTCGAGGTCGCGCGCAACGAGCACTCCGCGCGCATCGAGCGCATCAGATCCGAGATCGGAAACGGAACTTACGAATCCGATCACCGGATCGACCGTACCGTCGACCGCCTCCTCGGCGAACTTTCCTCGATCGACTTCCACGCATAGCAGTACCTACGCGCACTATTTCAAGAGCGGAAAGCCGAACCGACGGTGTTTTCGGTTTTCTGCTTTCGACTCTCCCGACTCTCGATCTGATCAGGAGTCCTTCGCGGGCGTCACACGCAGCACCGCATCGAGCTTTGCGAGTTCGGACAGCCTGCGGACGTCGATCGTGCCAACCAGCATGCGAACGGACTTGCTTTCACCTGACTTGACAAACCCCGCATCTTCCAGGGCCAAGAGCGTGGCCAATGACAGGTCGCGCAGGTAGACGCGCACGTCCACTTTGTGGTCGACAATCCGCAGCTTGCCCAGGGTCAATTTGCCGTTTGTCCCGTCGTTCTCGACGCGCTCGGCCAGACTGCGAAGCACCGTCGCGAGCTTGGTGACATGATCGTCATCGGTACGCTCCTTGCGATACGCGTCGAGTTCCCCCAGCGTTCGATCCGCGATCACTGGTCGTGCGGGCTTCCGTGCAGGTGTGGATGCAACGTCCAAACGCGACTCGATCTGTGCGAAGCCCAACTTTGAGGAGACACGTGCCGCTGGATGCGATCGCATTTTGCCCTTTCGCGCGAGTCCGCCGACTCTGCCACGAGCATCTCCGAACACGCCCTCGTAGCTCACACCGTCCGGCATCTCGACCGGAACGTTGATCTTCGTCGGTTGGCCAGCCACCGTCACAGTCATCTCCTCCACCGCCACGAAACTCGTGAACTGCGTCATCAGGCGGTACTCAACGCCCAGCGTCGTGATCTCGTTGCGCAACGATTCCGATACTTGGCCACTCTGCAACCCGGCAAAGTCCGTCATCATCAGGTCCGCGATCTTGGCCCGTGCCCACAACGATGCCAACGCATCGTGTGGATTCGCTTGAGCCGGCATCACCTGCACCGCCCGCGAAAACGCACCATCGCCAGTGTTGCCGCGCAGCATGACCGTCCCGATCGACGAACCCCGCAGCCGCCCGTGTACCATGATGGGCTTGCTGCTAAACAGATCGGGGATGCGTTTCGGATGTACATCGGCCACGCGCAGCGATCCCCAATCGATCGATATGTCCGTCAGCACGGGGGCGGCGATTCGCTCACTGAATCGGCGCACAGCCGCATCAGCGTCGCTTTGCAATGATACGTACTCTACCTCGCCCCGTCCGGCGGCGGCCATCCCGTCGAGCAGGAAACGGTTGACTGAGTTTCCGATGCCGAAGCTGAACACGCGCGTCGTGTCCGCGTTCGTCTTCACCGCGTCGATGATGGCCATGTCGTTGCCGACGTATCCGTCCGTCATGAAGCACACGATCCGAACGGGGGGAACAGACTCTCCTGTGTCGTCCCGCATGCGATCAAGAATCAGGAGACGCCTGCCGTCCTCCGTCGACCAGCGGCCTGCAACTACCGACCTGGAACCAGCCGGTCGGCGGATCATGATCAACCGTTCCTTCCA
>JAJDDU010000183.1 GCA_029260155.1 Phycisphaerae bacterium
GCACGCTGGTGGGCACGCCGCCGAACATTCTGCTGGCTGCGTTTCTCAAGGAGAACTTCGGATTGGAAATCTCGTTTGCCCAATGGATGACCATCGGCCTGCCGCTCGTCGTCGTGTTTCTGCCGATTACGTGGCTGCTGCTGACGCGATGGGTCTATCCGATCGAGATCGAAGACATTCCTGGCGGGCGTGACATGATCCGCAAGTCGCTCGCTTCGCAGGGGCCGATGTCGAAGGCTGAGCGCGTCGTGCTGATTGTGTTCGTCCTCACCGCTGCTGCGTGGATGACAAGACCCTTGCTTCTTAAGATCCAAATCGGCGACGGGTGGCGGCCATTTGCCGGTCTCAGCGATACCGGCATTGCCATCGGGGCAGCGTTGTTCATGTTCGCGTTCCCGATTGACTTGCGCCGAGGTGTGTTTCTTCTGACGTGGCGTCAGGCGCGGGAGCTTCCTTGGGATATTCTCGTTTTGTTTGGCGGTGGGCTGAGTTTGGCGGCGGCTGTCAAGGCAACGGGCGTTGCCGCGTTTCTGGGGCAATCGGTCAGCGGTCTCGGCAATCTCCCCGCGCCGCTCGTAACGCTGCTCGTGACGGCCATGGTTATCTTTCTCACCGAACTCACAAGCAACACGGCTACGACGGCGACGTTTCTGCCAATTCTCGCAGCGATCGCTGTGGGCCTCGGGGTGGATCCTCTGCTACTCGTGATTCCGGCCGCGATCGCTGCGAGCTGCGCGTTTATGCTTCCGGTGGCCACGCCGCCGAACGCAATCGTCTTCGCGTCGGGAGAGATCAGTATTGCTCAGATGTGTAGGATTGGATTGTGGCTCAATTTGATCGGTGTTCTGTTGGTGACATTGATCGCCTATGTCGTCGTCGTGCCGATTCTGGGCATCGACACGCGCTGAACGGTCTGAACAACGCGGGGACTTCGCGACTGCAGCGGGTGTGGTCACACTGGGCTGTACCGCTAGACGCTCATCAAGACAGCCTACCGATCCGACTGCTCGAACCGTTCCTTGTTTTTGTCCCACCACTGGCGCCACTCGACCTGCGGATTCGAGCATGTGACGGCCTGCGGCATGGACGGTCCGAGCGGATCGACTCCATACCGACCAGTCAGCCGAAACAACGAGGCCTCAGCGAGAGTTCGAATGTCAAATGAACTGTCGCCAAGCAGTTCGATTAGCGTGGGGATCTGCGATGTGTCTGCTAGGTCACAAAGCACGCGTGTCGCATCCAGCCGCTTCGCGTCGTTCGCCTCACCCGTCCAAGTTCGCACGACATCCGCGAGCGGCGCTACACACGCCGGTCCCTGTGCCCGAAGACGCAACTCGGTTTCGTACGGTGCGTCGCTTTGTTTCCACTCGTTCACCAGGGCATGAACGCGTTCGTCCGGGTCGTCCCTACTCGAACCGATCCACGTGCGAGGCCCGAACAAAACGAACGCAAGCGCGAACCCGGCAGCAACCGCCGACGTCAATCTCCAGAGACCCCATGGTCGTGAACGCGACGGCGCCTCGTCAAACCACGCTTCCAGCACACGGTCCGCCACTGCAGCCGCCGAGCGTTGGCGTGCGCCGAAGATGCGCGCCAGTTCGCGATCGTCGCGCTCAAAATCGTCCACCGCTACGCGACAGGTCGCACACTCGCCCAAATGGACGATCAGGCGATGCCGATCATCTGCCGGCAGCTCGCCGTCCATTCGGGCGTTGATAAGTGTCAGCCCTTGTTCACAGCCCATCGTTCAACTCCCAACCTTCCCCAACCGGTGCCGCAGCAGCTGGCGGGCTTTGGTCAGCCTGGCGTTGATCGTTGCGGCCGACACCCCCAGCATGTTCCCAAGTTCCTGGTAAGTCGAATTGCTGTAGTAGTACAACATCAGCACGTCGCGACACTCCGTGGGCAGTCGTTCAATCTCCTGATACAAGAGGTCCCAGGAATCGTCGGCGTACTCTCCATGGGATCGACTCTCGTCGGCCGGCGCTTCCACACGGTCAATCGATACTTCGCTTCTCTGTTTGGACTTGAGCCAGTCGAGACAGGTGCGCGTCGCTATTCCGCAGACCCAGGAGCCGAAGCGTTCCGGTTCCCGAATGGACCCCAGAGATCGGAGGGCGCGCAGCAGCGTTTCCTGCGCCAAGTCCTCTGCCGTGGAAGCGTTACCGACGCGCCCGTGGCAGACCGCCAGCACGCGCGCACTCCACCTGTGCACCAGCAGCGCGTACGCACCTGTACGCCCGGACAGCGCCTCACCAACCAGATCGGCGTCCGATTTTCCATCCTCCACAGAGCTGCTCCGAGACCACTCCGGACGGTTCTATCATATCAGTAGATTCGAGACACGGACCCAATACGGATGAATCGAGAAAAAAGGTCTGGGGTGGACCCGCTCCACCGGCCACAGCGGGTGACCGGCGCGTTTTGCCGTATGTCGCTATGGCTCCGAGAGCAGCGCCTCGATCGCTGCGGTGATGTTCACGTGATCCTGGTTGAGTCGACGCTTGGCGGGATCATCCGTGGGTCCAAACGCGGGCCCAGGGTGTGCGTAACGGATGATACCCCTTCCATCGAGCAGGACGCATAGGCTCGTGCTACGACGCTCGCCGGTGCCAAGAAATACGTCCTGCAGTGTTTTCCATTGCAGATCGGTCGCCACCCACCCGGTGTATCCGATCGTCTTGGCCGTTCGAAGAACTTCATCTTCCGGCACGTCGCGTGGCGGTTTGGGATGATACACTCCTATCGTCTGAAGACCTCTCGTTGCGAACTCGTCCCGCAGTCGTTCTATGGCGGGTAGGGACATCGCGCAGAAGGGGCATGTGTCCGTCCACCAACGTACCATCGTGACCCTGCCCTTCAGCTCTACGGGCTTGTTGTTAGGTGTATTCAGCCAAACGAGTTCGTCCAACACGAGACGCTTACCCAGAAGATCCGCGACTTCGGATGACATCGGCACGCCGCCGGCCAGGCTGGGTACGGACCCCTCAAAAGGACTCTCGGTTCGTCGACTCGCACGCTGCTCGCATGCCGCGACGAGCACCGCCACCGATATCACGACTCCTGCGACCACGTACTTCATTGGCGCGCCTCTCTCTCGAACGGGACTCCAAGTCGGGCTGAGCATGCGAGATTCTACGAAACTTATCGTGGCCCGCCTGTCACACGCTTGTAACGGGCGAGATGTTTCTCCAACGCAGCTCAAAAAGGCTATTAACCGGCACCGCTTGCTCTACTACCTCGTAGATGAAATCTCCTATCAAACGAAAGGACTGCTAATGACTCGTTCTATTGTGCTGTTCGCGCTCGCGGCGCTTCCGTTATCTACTACCGCTGGCGCCGCAACCGTGCCGCGCAACCCGTCCGAAAACCGCGCCATCGACCTGGCCATCTGCCTTGACATTTCCGGCAGCATGTCCGACCTGCTCGATTCCGTACGGGGACGGGTCTGGGATATCGTCTCCGATCTTTCCCGCGCCACACCGACGCCCAGCCTGCGCGTCGCCCTGATTACGTTCGGGGGTGAGCAGCCGGCAGGAGAAGGCTACATCGTACGGCACGTCGACTTCACCGGCGACCTTGATACGGCGTACGGCAAGCTCATGGCGCTGAGTACGAATGGCAGCGAGGAGTATGTCGGCTGGG
>JAJDDU010000184.1 GCA_029260155.1 Phycisphaerae bacterium
CCGACGACCTGAAAGAAATGGTCGACACGCTACACCAAAATGGCATCGCGGTCGTGGTGGACATCGTGTGGAACCACTTCTCGGGGAGCGACAACTTCTTGTGGGAGTACGATGGCAACCAGATCTACTTCGATACCCCGCCCGTGGACACAGATTGGGGTGCGCAGGCCGACTTCGACGAAGAGCAGGTTCGCGACTACTACGTCCACAGCATGCACTACTGGCTTGAGGAATTCCACATCGACGGGTTCCGCATGGACGCGACCGACTTCATGAACATGGACGGGTCGCCCCAAGCAGGCGCCGGCTGGAGTCTGATGCAGCGTCTCAACGACGAGATGGACGCCCGTTGGATCGACAAGATCGCCATCGCCGAGCAGTTGCCCGACGATTCATGGGTCACTCGCCCGTCCAGCCTGGGCGGGGCCGGATTCGACAGTCAGTGGCACGACAAGTTCACCGATGACGTTCGCCAGGAGATCTTCGACGCCGCGTTCGGCAACCCGGAGATGTGGAAGATCCGCAACGCTGTGCTCGGAAGCGGCGCGTTCATGCAAGGCAGTCAAGTCGTCAATTACATCGAAACGCACGACGAAGCATGGGAACCCCGCGACCGATTCATCGTCACTATCGACTCCTCCGCGCCGCACGACGACGAGTTCGCCCAGGGGCGCAGCAAGCTAGGCCACGCGCTCGTCATGTTCTCGCCGGGGATTCCAATGTTCTTGCAGGGCTGCGAATTCCTGGAGGATACTCCGTTCGGCGCCAACGCGCCCTTTACGCCCGAAGCCCGTCTGGATTGGAACAAACCCACGACGTACGCCGGCTACTTCCAGTTCTTCAAGGATATGATCGCGACGCGGAAGCAGAACGGAGCACTGAAGGCCGGTTCGCCGGTCGCCGTGAGTCATCTGAACGACACCGACAACGTCCTTGGCATTCACCGATGGAATACCGAAGGCAACGACCTGATGGTTGTGGTCAGTCTGAACAACAGTGACCTGACCGACTATCGCGTCGGCTTCCCTCAATCGGGAATCTGGGACGAGATTCTCAACAGCCAGGCGGCGGTCTACGGTGGCAACGGATCGGGCAACGGCGGCAGCATCACCACTGAGTCGGTGTCGTACGACGGCTTCGCCGACTCCGCCCTGATCACCATGCCGAAGATGGGCGTTCTCGTGTTCCGCCTCCGCCCCGAAGGGCCCATACCGACCGTCACGACATGGGGCATCGTGGCCACCACGCTCCTCCTGGCAACCGCCGGAACGCTGGTATTCAGGCGGCGCACAACCCTACGACCCTATGAAGGGTGAAAAGTGACGCTGGATTCTGACGCGTGGGGCGTTGAAATACAGGCCGTCTTTCTGTTAGAATGTTGCGAAGGTCTGCCCCTGGGCGAGGACTGATACACGGACTCAGAGTTGACTGTTTTGGGGGTTCGGACTCCACGGACTGAGATGTCCAAGCCGGATCCAGATTGGCCTAAAAGGAAGGTGAAGGAACCGATGATCATTCGAAGCGTATTGACGGCTCTAGTTTTGGGACTGGCAACACTCGCCGTTGCGGCCCCGCCGGGAATCCTCGACGGCGAGAACATCCCCGCTGATTTCACCGCTGCCGATGCCGGGGCGCTGAAGGCCACACAGCGAAACAGCACGCAGTTCGGCGATTACTTCGACGTTCCAGGACTGTGGATCCCAGGCAGCGAGACCGACCAGCTATTTGTCGCCAAGTCCGCGGACAAGCTGTACATTGCTATCTCCGGCAATCTGGAAGGCATCGGCCACGCTTGGTTGATCGGCATCAACGTCCCTGATCGCACGGGCCAGCAAGCTGAGAACCGCAGTGAAGGGTCCAGTTGGTGCGGGGATCCCTATAGCTTCGACCCTCCGTGGACGCTCCAGAGATCGGCCCGCGATGTGATCATCGATGACGGTGGGACGCCGGGTGACACGCCCGAAGACCGGGCCGATGATACCTGGTCGTACGGCGTCGACAGCGGGATGGTCTTTCCGTGCGACACCGACTACGTCATCTCCATCGATACGTTCTCCGGCACGCTTGGTGTGCATCTGTATACGCTCCACGATCCCGCCGGCCCAGGTGCCGGCACTTGGGATCCCACCCCCGACAACCTTTTGGATCTCCCCGACGCGACCCTGTACGCCGAAAAACTGCGAGCCGCCGACAGCGGGACCAATGACGGCGATGATATCCTCTTCGAGTTCAACACCTCCGGGTTCACCGAGGGCGGTTTCGACAACACCAACGAGTTTGGCGTCACCGACACGGACGGTTCGTCTGCCGCCACCGCGACTACAGGGCTTGAGTTGGCCATTCCGTTCGCAACCTTGCAGACCGATTCCGGACCGCTTACCGGCGCCGAAACAATTGGTGTCTATGTCCTCCTCGCCGACGGTAGAGAAAACGGTTGCGCGGGCGACAACTGGGGGCACATCGTCAATCAGGTGCTGCCGCCGCTCGCCGCCGGTGGTGTCTGCGACACCCCGCCGGGGCTGATCGGTTTTAGACCCGATCTCTCGACGGTGATGAGTTGCTTGGACGTTCCCTTGAGCTCAACCCCCACGTTCGGGGGTGGCGATGATTCCGCCAACGGCATCATCGATCCCGCCGACTACGGCGGCGCCGCCATCGCGACCCAGGCCTGCCCGACACCGTATGGTGATCAGTTCTTCGATCTCACGCAGAATGGTCGCGGCGGCGGCTCCGAGCTGGATGCGCTCTACGTCACCAGCGACGCGGTGAACCTCTACGTGGGCATCACCGGCAACCTGCAAGAGAACGGCGACAAGATGCAAATTTGGATTGACAATGGCATCGGCGCCATTGGAGAGCATACGCTTACGTGGGACGGCATGGGGGGTCCCGGCGACGGCATGGAAGGCGACGCAATGCCGCCGCTTCCGGATACAACAACCGATGCGCTGTTCGATTACGCGCTGTCCGTCAACATCGAAGGCCCGGCCACCGACCCCGACAGGAAAGTCTGGGCGGACCTATGGGACATCATCGCCCAAACATCCACCTTCAAAGGCTTCTCGATCAGGGAGAGCGGTAATGGTGACATGGACGCGAGCGGCGGGTCGAACCAATGGGGCATGAAGATCGCGCTCAACAACCTCAACACGGCCGGCGTGCCGGGCTGCCAGCCTCTTGAGGTGGGCTGCTTGGATAACTTCGGGAACCCGACCATACACAATTGGTCTGACGATATTGCAACGGTCGAAGCCCTCGCCGCGGGCGTGACCACTGGGTTCGAAATCTGCATACCGCTCGCGGACATCGGCATCAATCCCTGCGACGGTCCGGCCACGATTCACCTCTGGGCGCACATAACTGGGTCCAACGGCTGGCGATCGAACCAGTCGCTCCCGTCGATGCGCCCCGAAGCGGGGAACGCCGATTCCACTGAACAAGTTCAAAACGCGGGGAGCATCGTCACCGACTGGTTCGGTCCCTTCTTCGGCCTCCCAGAGGAGTTCTACCGCGCCGTAACCGCAACCCACGTGACCACGGCGCTGGTTACGCCCGTGAACGACTGCGATAGCAGCGGCACCGAAGACGTCTGCGACATCCTCAACGACCCGAGCATTGACCTCGACTTCAGCGGCGTGCCGGACGTGTGCGAAATCGTCACGTGCACCGTCGTCGCAGATTGCGCCGATCCTCTCGGCGACGGAGTGACCGATGACGTCTGCGTCTCGTGGGAGTGTCTTGCCGGAATCTGCGTGGCCACGGATCTGAGTGTTCCGTCTGACATGGGCAGTCCCCTCGGCGACTGCGCCCCGGACACGTTCTGCAGCCTCGCCGACGCGCTGCATGCGTTGACGTGCTTTGCGGGCACAAACACCTGCGACAGGCTCAACATTGACGCGGGCCAAGCGCTCGGTGTTTGTGCGCCGGACGGCTTCTGCAACCTGGCCGACGCGCTGCATGCCTTGACCTGTTTCGCGGGCACCAACACGTGTGCGTGCGGTCCGGCTCCGGATGGGACGAGCGGCCCAACGGTCGGCGGTTCTGCTGTGCTGCGTGCGGTGGCCGATGCTCGGTCGATCAAGGCAGGCAGTGAGGTGCAGGTCCGCATGTTCGTGGACGAGCCTCTCGACGCTTTGCTCGGTTACCAGTTGACAGCCGTCGTAAGTGGTGGGCGTAGGGGTTCGCTGGAGTTGATGGACATCGCTGTCGAGTCCCGTCGCGACGCGGTCTACACCGGTGCGGCCAATGCGTTCTCGGCGTTCAACATTGAGAACCGTCAGATGCTGGCCGGTGACTTCGACGGCCCCGTTTCGACACGTGCCAACGGCTACCTGGCCACCTTCACGTTCCGTGCGTCGGAGGACGCGGTGGGTGCGTTTGTCGTTGACGTTGTTCGCGACGACCTGACTCAGACATTGATGGTCGGCGCAGAGCAGAGCGAGGAAATCGTCGTCAGAAGCACGGCGCCGGCCGTCGTCGTCGTGACCTCGAACGGAGCACGCAGCGTGCGGTAGAAAAGCAAACCTGCGGCCGGCATCGCAAGCCGACGCGGCAAGAGTGAACTTTTCCGGGCGTCGTGACGCACCATGGCGTGCAGTTACGGCGCCCGGTCTGCATCCGAATTAGGCTCAATGAAAGTCAAAAATGAAAACTCACCGCTTACGCCAATGCAACACTCTTGCAAGATCCGCGTTGCGTGTCGTCGCCGCAGCGATTCCGCTATTCGCGTTCGTCTCGACGCGCGCGGATGCCGCACCCTGGCCGCCCGCGCCACCCATCGATGCACCCACCGGCCAAGACTCCGGACCGATGCCCGACTCCATCACAACGCAGCCCGCCGGCGCCAACGCATGGAAATGCTCGTTCAGCTATCGCGGCAAGAACGCTCGCGGCGTCGCCTTGGTCGGCAGCTTCAACGGTTGGAACCAGACCGCCAACCCAATGACCGATCGCGACGGTGACGGTCTCTGGAAAACCACATTCGTACTCACCTCCGCATCACATCGATACAAGTTCCTCGTTGACGGAACCAATTGGTTGCCCGATCCGAGGAATCCCCATCGTGACCCCGACGGCTTCGGCGGGCATAACTCCGTCCTGAAACTCGGGCGGCTCGCTCACATGACCCAATCCTCCGCAGCCACCGGCGACGACAGAATCGACCCGATTGGCTTGGAGCACGCGCCCGAGCGATCACTCTACTCTCAGTGGCTCGACCAAAACCACCTGCTGCTGCGCTTTCGCACTTTCACCAACGATGTGCAGAGTGTGAGCGTCGTCGTCCGTCAAGGCCAAACCGCCCCAATGCACGTCATTCGTAAGGGCCCGCTCTTTACGCATCACGAGGCGAGAATCGCGATCCCCGCGCAGCGAAAATCCGTTGATTACACCTTCGTTCTCACCGACGGGTCGCTGCGCGTAAGCGACAGTAAGAGCTACGTCGCCGATGCCGACAGCGCTGCGATGATCTCCACGCCAGACTGGGCAAAGCACGCCGTCTGGTATCAGATCATGTTGGAGCGCTTCCGCAACGGCGACCCAGCCAACGATCCGCAACCCTCCCGTCCCTGGACCAGCGAGTGGTTCACGCCCTCCCCGTGGGAAGGACAAGATGGCCAATCGTTCTATGGCGGATACGTGTTCAGCCGCCACTACGGCGGTGATATCGATGGACTGGAACAGAAACTCCCCTACCTGAAGGAACTCGGAATAAACGCCATCTACCTGAACCCGATTTTCAAGGCCGAGTCTCATCACAAGTACGACGCCATCAACTACGTACACATCGACGACCACTTCGGCACCAAAGGCGACTACGCGGAGGTTGCTGCCAAAGAGGACTTGCTCAAACCCGCCACGTGGAAGTGGACGCAGACAGACCGCCGGTTCTTACAATTCATGAAGAAGGCTCACAAGGCGGGATTCCACGTCATCCTCGACGGCGTCTTCAACCACGTCGGCACAGCCCACCCAGCCTTTCAGGACGTACGTGAACACGGCCGGAAATCGCGATTCGCGGACTGGTTCGACATCACCAGTTGGGAGCCGTTCCGCTACAATGGGTGGGCCGGCTTCGGCGGCCTGCCGGTCTTCAAGAAGAACCCAAACGGGCTCGCCAGCGAAGCCGTCAAACAGCACATCTTCGCCGTCACCCGACGCTGGATGGACCCCAACGGCGACGGCGATCCCAGCGACGGAATAGACGGCTGGCGACTCGATGTGCCGCAGGACATCCCGGCCCCCTTCTGGGTCGAATGGTGTCGCCTGGTCAGGTCGATCAATCCGCAAGCGTACATCGTCGGCGAAATCTGGGACCAAGCAGACGGCTGGCTCGACGGCAAACGCTTCGACGCCGTCATGAACTACCGATTTGCTGATCCCGCCACCGCGTGGATCAGCCACGGCAAACGCAAACTCACGGTGTCCGAGTTGGATCGCCGATTGGCCGACCTCCGAATGGCCTACCCCCAACAGGTCACCTACGTCCTGCAGAATCTCGTCGACAGTCACGACACCGACCGCCTCGCGTCCATGATCCAGAACCCGGATCGCGAGTACGACAAAATGAACCGCCCCCAGAGCGACAACCCCAGCTACGACAACTCAAGGCCCACGCCCGCAGCCTACCGACGCGCCCGTCTGATGGCCTTCCTTCAGATGACATACGTTGGCGCTCCAATGATCTACTACGGAGACGAAGCCGGCATGTGGGGCGCTGACGACCCCACCGATCGCAAGCCGATGCTATGGTCAGACCTCGAACCCTACGACAAGCCCGACGAAAACCACGTCGCGAAGGACCACCTAGCTTTCTACACCCGCGCCATCGGCCTGAGAAACGCGCATTCCGCCCTTCGCACGGGCTCGTTCCAGACCCTGCTCGCCGACGACGAAGCCGACGTGTGGGCATTCCTGCGCGCCGATGAGCGGGAGAAGCTAATCGTCGTGATCAACGCTTCCAACAGTGCCCGCCGTGTTCGCATCCCCCTGCCCGCCGACGCACCGCAAACGTGGAAGCCCATATTCGGAAACACAAAAGACGTGCAGCCAAGCGAAACCGGGCTGCACGTCTTCGTCCCCGCGACGGAGGGGCTGGTCCTCGCGGCTCAACGTCGTTAGAGTCCCGACGAGCGACTACCCTCCGCCCGCGCGATGGTGATCACAGCCGGTACGGTACTGCTCACGTTAATCTTGTCCGTTTGCTCCGCACCAACCAGAAACGTCTGACTCGAATCGGACCCGTCGTCTTGCACGTCTATCACGAAGGTGCCCACCGCATCCGTGGACGCACGGTAGGTGAACGTGGCCAAGTAGCCCTTGCCCGTGGTGACGGCGCTGCCGCCGAACAGGCCGCCGAGCATCTGCCCGTTACCGATATTGAACGCTTCGTACACGTCGTCGCCAATCTCCGCGAACACGAAGTCCTCGTGCTCTTCGATCGAAATGTCGACGAGTTCAAGCGATCCAATCCGTCCGCCGCTCACACCGATGTGCAGCTGATAGCCAAGCATGGGCAGGGCGGGTGTCACCTGCCGTCCGCCGCTGACGTTTGATGGCTGGTGGTCGAAGGCGGATCCATCCATGAACACGCGCACCTCCAGTTCTTCACCCCGCTGCACCACTCGACGATCCGCAACCGCAATGAGCGAAGCTTCACCAACAACACTCGGCTCCACGTGTACCTCCGGCGATGCGCCGCAAGAGCACGCGTTGTCGCCGGCAAAACACGTCAGGGCGTGCAATGCGTCCGCCAGATTGCAGAAGCCGTCCGGGGCGCACGCCCCGAGCGCGCCGCCGGCGTCGATGTTGATCGTGTCGCAGGCGTTGTCGCCGGCGAAGCACGTCAGCGCCGTCAGCGCGTCGGCCAGATTGCAGAATGTGTCGGGTATGCACGCCCCGAGCGGACCGCCCATGTCGGAAGGCGTCGACTTGGGCACGCTGTTGCAGGTACCCTCGTTGCACTCCCACCAACGTCACCGTCAGGGCCTCGTTGGGACCGATACGCAGCGTGCCAATGGCGAACGGCGCACCTTGAACCGCACCAAGATTCGGCGAAAGCAATTCCAGTTCCTGGTCGCCAAAGAGAAAGATCCCATCGAGGTTGAGTTCGGCGGTGGCCAAGTCAAACCGTTGCGAATCGTTGATGGCCACATCGAAGTCACCCATCACGCGTATGCGTCCGCCGGGCATCGCCACGGTGGCGTCGGGGCCCATTGTGATATCCTCGGTCACGTCCAGCGTGCCGGAGGAGCCGCCGCCCGTAAGGCAGAGAGGCGGGTTGGGAGGGATACAGACAATGTTGCCCATCGCGGTGTTGTTGTTCGTAAAACTGCCGATGATGGTAAGCGTCAAACCCGTACTCACTTGAATGACGCCGTCATTTGTCACGTTTCCAGTGATTTCAAGAGGCCCCCCAAGTACAATGAGGGAAGCACCGGTGAAGGGGATCGGCGGGGCGTCTCCCACGTTGTGCAAGACTTCTCCGGATCGGGCGTTGGTGATCTTTTCGCCGGAACCGAGCGTGATCGTTCCTCCTTGCAAATCGATTCCGGGCGTCAGCGGGGACAAAGTGCCTCCGTTGTTGGTGATACCCTTCGCGGGTCTCAGCTCCCCGGTCGCGGTGATCTTGACGACACCGCCGGGTTGCACTGCGTTGCCGTCTTCTGTTGTGGTCAGTGTTCCTTTGATCAGCAGTGTCTGCAGTGTCGGCGGGACGGTTCCCTTTACCTTCAGGTTGCATACCATCACCGAGTCGCCCGCATTGAGAACAGCCGTGTTGTCGGTGGCGGAGGTGTTGTCCAGTTCGGCCGGCCTGTCAATGGGGACGCCGTTGGGGTTCCAGTTAACCGGGTCCATGAAGTCTCCGCTGTTTGGCCCCTGCCATTGAGACGGAGTCAGTGCAGTACAGTTTGACGCCGGACAGACGCAAACTCCCAATTCGCAGACGGCATCGGGTGCTCCCTGGTTGGCACAGAAATCGCTTGGCTGTGGGGTACAACCGGCGATCACGCATACATCATTGACCAGATCACACGTCACATTCGGAGCGCCGATGCGGTCGCGGCACCATTGATCGGGATTCGGCGCCCCTCCCACACACGTCCAACCAGAGCCGCCGCCCGGGGTCAGCGCGCCGATGGGCTGGGACACGCAACCGCCGGCGCCGTCATCGCAGTGGTCGATCGTGCAAGGGTCGGAGTCATTGCAGTCTACCGGCTGAATACCGCAAGCACTGCTGACGCCGTCGCACTGACCGTCCAAGCAGGGGAACGCGGTAGCGCACGGCGTGCCGAGCGGCTCAAAGGTGAACACACACCCCGCCACGGGATCGCAGAACTCGTTGAGGCAGTCACTGATGTTGGGGCAGACAAGAGTTGGGCCTGGCAAACAAACCCCGGCGTCGCACGTGTCATTGGGCGTGCACGGGTTGCCAGTGTTGCACGGTGTGCCGTTCGGTTCAATGTTGGTGTCACAGACTCCCGCCGCGTTGCACGTATCGGGGTTGTCACAGTCGCTACTCGACTGGTTCCAGCAAGGCGTGCCGACCGCCAGAAGGATATCTGGCGGGCAGACCCCGGCAGCGTTGCAGAACTCGTCCGGGTCGCACGGGCCCGTGGACGGGCGGCAGAGCGCTCCCGGCGGGCAGTCGACACCGAACTTGGCTACGAATATGTCAATGCCACCGGCGCTGGTAAGCGTGAACGCCCCGAAGGTCGCCGCGGTCGTAAACGAGCCGGTCACGTAGCTGTTGCTCGCGGCATCGACGCCGATCCCCTCGCCCGCGTCAGCCACCGTCCCGCCGGCCGATTGGGCCCAGAGGGCGTTGCCGCCTGCGTCATACTTGGCCACGAAGACGTCGCCGACCCCTGCGCTGAAGATCGAGGTCGGGCCGAAGTCCGCCGTGCCCCTAAACACACCTGTCACATAGCTGTTCCCGGAGCCTTCGACCGCAATGCCTAGCCCCGCGTCAACGCCCGGACCGCCGGCCGATTGGGCCCAGAGGACGTTGCCGCTGCTGTCGTATTGGGCCACGAACATGTCGAAGTTACCAGCGTTGGTGACCGGGACCGTCCCGAAGGTCACCGGACCCGTGAACGCGCCGGTCACGTAGCTGTTGCCCGCGGCGTCGACGCCGATGCCGCGCCCCTGGTCACCCGACGCCCCTCCGGCCTGTTGGGCCCAGAGCACGTTGCCGTTGGTGTCGTATCTGGCCACGAAGATGTCGTCTCCGCCGGCACTGGCGAGTGAGGGCGGCAGGCCAAAAAACACACCGCCCTGAAATTCCCCAGTCACGTAGCTGCTGCCCGCGGCGTCGACGGCAATTGCATTTCCTTGCTTCTGACCCGATGAGCCCCCGGCTGATCGGGCCCAGAGGGCGGCGCCGTTGGTATCGTACTTGGCCACGAAGATGTCGAAAACGGCAGAGTTGGCACTGAAGATGTTGAACGGGCCGAAGGCCGCCCCACCCCGAAATCGCCCGGTCAAGTAGCAATTGTTCGCGGCATCGACAGCGATTGCATTACCTTGCTGATCCAGTACGCCCCCTGCCCGTCGGACCCAGAGGATGATGCCGTTGGGGTCGTATTTCGCCACGAAGACGTCCATGTCGAGCGGGTTGGTCGGCCAACCGGCACTGTTGAGCGTGAACGGGCCGAAGGTCGCCGTGCCAATAAACGCCCCGGTCAAGTAGGTGTTTCCCGCTGTGTCGACGGCGATGCCGAGTCCCTGGTCACCCGATATCCCTCCGGCCTGTTCGACCCAGAGCACGTTGCCATCGGTGTCGTACTTGGCCACGTAGATGTCGGTGGAACCGGCACTGGTGATCGACGGGAGCGGGGCGAAGTTTGCCGTGCCCTCAAATATGCCTGTCACGTAGCTGTTGCCCGCTGCGTCGACGGCGATGCCGCGTGCCTGGTCAAAGAGGCCTCCACTCCCCCCAGCCGATTCGGCCCACTCGACGGTTTGGGCCTGTCCTGCCTCAGGCAGCAGGAGAACACCCAGGGTCAATGACAGCGTAACGCACCACCTTGTCCACTTGATCGATTTCATAGATCATTTCCTCTTTTCTTGCTGTACTGGTTCAGCGTGAATTGGACAATCCGGTCGTTTCGTTAAACGACTCCCCGGCACGCGCGTGGCGGGGTTCTTGGTTCACAGCGTTGCCTCCGGCGGAAGTGCTCGGCTTTGGTTCTGGAACGACGAGGGTCCGCCTCTTCCGTGCCGCCGTCTATCAGGCCAACGGTAGCAGCGCGGAATTCTTACACGGCCAGCCCGTGGTCCCCAGGCACGTTGCACGCCTACCCACTCGCCTGTTACCATGCCGAGTCACAAACGGTCCTGCCCGACGCGGGGCGAGTCAGTGCGAACGAACGAAAGGACTGCACGATGACATCAAACAATCCCGGCGGGGCGCCGAACGATCCGCTCGAACGTCTTGAACAGAAACTGGCGCGATCACGTAACTTCACCGTGGTACTCGCGGTTGCCTTGGTCGTGTCTGTCCTTTGGACAGGGACTATGAATGGCAGGATCACGCGGATTGACGCGGATCTTAAGCGTCTTAACGACACCGCGTCGATCAAGGATTTCGTCCGCGCGCGGCAGTTTGAAGTCGTGGACAAGGCCGGACGCGTGACAGCGGTCCTCACGACGCTCGGCAGCGCCGGCGCGATGGTCACCATGAACGCGCAGGGCAAGTCGCTCGTCGAAATCGCCAGTACCACGGACGGCGAGGGCATGATCATCGCCAAGAACGCGGACGGACAACCTGTGGCTTCGATGGGGGCGCTCGCTTCGGGCGAGGGCTTTGTGACAACCTCCAACGGCGTCGGGAACGAGCTTGTCCGCCTGGGGGCGGTGAACGGCCACGGTACGGTCACCACCAAGAACTCTCAGGGCACGGAGCTCATCCATCTCGGTGTCACCACCGGCGGTGACGGTCTGGCCTACACCGCCAACGCTCAGGGCCAACGGCTTGTCGAGTTCGGCGCGACCGGCGATCGCATGAGCGGCACGATAGTCGTCTACAGCGTAGCGGGGGGGGCCATCTACTCGATCAATTCCGATGATAAGGGCGCGGGCGTGGTGCGCATCTTGGACGGACACGGCAATGGGCAAGCCCAAACCGCCCTTCAGTTTCAAGAGCTCACGGAATGATCGATCTCCCGCGGATGAAGAACCAGTCGAACGAACTTCTGTGGGCCGATGAAGATCTGCGCCGACCGCACGCGCAGTCTGACAAGGCCACGCGCGTCCGCCGGATGTTCGATGCGATCGCACCCACTTACCAACTGGTAAACACTCTGTTCAGCGGCGGTCGCGATCGTGCGTGGCGGCGCTGGGCGGTCAAGCTGGTCGCACCGACGCAACACGATCGACTGCTCGACATCGCCTGCGGCACTGGCGATTTCGCGCGGACCTTCCAGAAGCATGCCACGGGACCGGGAGTGATCGTCGGCTCGGATTTCGCATTCAACATGCTCATCCGCGCCGCCGCAGACTCCGCGGGCGTGAACCCGTGGGCGCAGGCCGACGCACTCAACCTGCCATTCGCAGACGCATCGTTCACCATCACGAGTTGCGCGTTCGGTGTGAGGAACTTCGAGGATCTCGACGCCGGTCTCACCGAGATGCACCGCGTGCTTGCCCCCGGCGGCCGGGCGGTCATATTGGAGTTCACACGCCCGTCGCGGCGATTGTGGCGTCTGCTCTACGAGTTCTATTCGTCGAGGATCATGCCCTTGGGCGCGACGCTGGTCAGCCGCGACCGCACCGGCGCCTATCGCTATCTGCCCTGTTCGGTGGTATCCTTTGTCGATGCCCGCTCGATGTGCGAGCGACTCGGGCGTGCGGGTTTCGAGTCCGTGACGGCCACCCCGCTGACCTTCGGCGTCGTCACGATTTACCTCGCGGTCAAGGGAGGTCATGAGCGCCAAACCCGGTAACGCAACTGCCGACGACCGTCGCTCCATCGAGGACGTCTGGTCGCGCACCGAGCCAAAGTACCGCCGCCGGGCGATTGTCCTGCTCATCATCAACGTCTGCCTGTTCGCCGGACTCGGGAGCGTCGCGTACTGGCTGCGGACCGGAGTCGTCTTCGCGCCGCGCGTCGAAGGGTACGCCGAGCAACTGGCCAACACCTTCAATCCGACAACGAACAACGAGCACACGCCGACCGGGCTGTCGCTGGGCCCCATCAGCGTGCGGCAGGTTCCCATGATGATCCCGGTTCTGGGGCTGATCTTGGCTGCACTGGTGTCCATCCCGATCTTGGTGACCATGCTGTACCGCATCACGTGCGCACTGCCTTTTGTAGCCGTCGTCGGGTTCATCGCGGTGATGCCCTGGCTTGCGATCGCACTGCTTGCATCGTGCCTTCTCGTGTCTCTAAGTCCCTTGCGGTTCCGATCTCGATTCGCATCGTGCCTTCTGTCGCTCCTTCCGGTCGTTCTCTACTTCTTCATGGCCTCGCGTCAAGAGAGTGCAGCCGTGGATGCCCTGGCCGACCCTGCCGATCGCGTGAAGTTGTTGGCACCGCTGATCGTGGCGATGATTGCCTCCGCCGTGGTGATGGGCATCGCGCTGATCATCGCGCGAATCGTGAACTACCGCCCAGGCGTGATCGCTCCGCTGTTGGCTGCGCTGTTCCTCACGCCCGCTGCACTGTTCGAGTTCCAGGTGGGCCGAGACGAACTTCACTATCGCCTTCTGGAGCGGGAGTTCGGCCCTGGTTCGGAGTACTTCGTCAGCGAGCAGATCGGCGACGCCTTTGAGATGGCCGTCGATCGCGCCGTCGCGGAAAAGACGAATGACCACGCATCGTATGAGGCGGTGCGCGCCGCGGTGGAGTTGAAATGGCTCTTCGCCCTCGACGCTGACGCCGACTTGCTGTTCACTGCGTATCAGGATCGTGCAGCCTTGGCGGCCGATCGTTTTCTGCGTTTGTTTCCGGATAGCTGCTACGCGCCGTGCGCGCTGTTCATTCAGGGTCGAGCGTTGGACATGCGTGTGAATCTGAATCGGTTCCGCGAGAAGCATGAGCTTGCTTTCTATGATGACTTTCCCAACGCCCGTTCGCGCCGCTGTTGGCAACTGATCGAGAGTTCGTTTCCGAACTCGTCGACGGCGGCCGATGCGCTGTTGCGATTGGCAACGCTCGACGTTCGCGGCGGTCGGGTTGATGACGCGATCGCGAGGCTCGAATCGTTGGAGAAGGCGTTCGGCAGCTCTGACCCACCGGCGGATGATCCGGTCGCGGGCACGCCGATGGATGCCCTGATGCAGCGGGAATCTGCCGAAGAGAGCCTGGCGATCGTGGTGGGTCAGAAGGCTCCGGCGGGGCGGAGGCTGTCGCAGCTCTTGCAGCGCAATCGCGATCCTCTGTGGGGCGACGATCCGCTGGTGTCTATGATGCAGCTCGATCCTCAAAGCACGTTCTATGCTCACAACCTCCGGGGGATCTTGGATCGCTACCCGGCGTGCCAGTTGGCGGACAACATCGAGCTGGCCATTGCGCTGGCGCATCGCAGCGCGTCGGAACGGATCGAATCGCTCGAGCGCTGCGTGGCTGAGCACTCGGACGGGGACGCATGGTGCGCCTCGTTGTATGAGCTTGGGTTGGCGCATCAGACGCACCGATCCATGCCGAAGGCGCGGGAGTCGTACGACCGCGTGGTGAACACGTGTGGCGACTCGGTATGGCCGGAGCAGGCGCGGGCACGCCTGAGGCAGCTTGATCGGGTAACGGCCGACGGAGTGTGAAGCTCGTGAAGACGCGCAAGCGAATCATCGTGGCCATCACCGGCGCTTCCGGGGCTGTCTACGCGCGGCGGCTGGTCTCGTGCTTGGTCGATGCCGACGTCGATGTTCATCTCATCGTCTCCACCTGGGGCAAGCGACTGCTGCACGACGAGTTGGGCATCACCAGAATCGACGCCGAGTCGTTGCTCGGGCGCGGGAGCGATCGGTTGACCGTTCACCCCCACCAGGATGTCGGCGACGCGCTTGCCAGCGGGTCGTTCCTCATCGACGCGATGATCATCTGCCCATGCAGCAGCAATACGCTCGGGGAGATCGCGTCCGGTGTGGGCAATGCGCTCGTCACGCGCGCTGCGGCTGTGACGCTCAAGGAGGCCCGCCGGCTGGTGGTTGTTCCGCGAGAGATGCCTCTCAGTGCCATCGACCTGCGCAACATGCTCAAGCTCAGTGAAGCGGGTGCGATCATCTGCCCGGCCAATCCGGGGTTCTACATGATGCCCGAGACGATCGACGATCTCGTCGACTTCGTGGTGGGCAAGGTGCTGGATCTGGTCGGCGTTGCGCATCAACTCAACACGCGCTGGACCGGGTGCGCGTGATGGGGACAGTCGTCCAATCGGCGCGGACCTGGGCGGATATGGTTAAGCTGTCGCACTCTGTGTTTGCGCTGCCGTTCGCGGTGATGGCGACGTTCATGGCCGGTCGCAACATCGAGGGGCTGCACCGGCCGCGGTGGGGGCAACTCGCGCTGATTGTGATTTGCATGATCGCGGCGCGATCGGTGGCTATGACGTTTAACCGCATCGTCGATGCCGCGATCGACGCACGGAACCCGCGGACGGCCGGTCGACCACTGCCTTCGGGTAAGCTCGGCGCGCGGGCGGCGATGATGTTTCTGTTCGTCGCATCGGCCGTCTTCGTGGGCGGGTGCTACTGTTTCGACCGCTTGTATGACAACACTTGGCCTGTTCTGCTGGCTGGGCCGGTGCTTCTCTATCTCTGCGGGTACTCGTACACCAAGCGGTTTACTCGCTGGTCGCATTTCTACCTCGGCAGCGCGATCGGGCTCTCGCCGGTGGCTGCTTGGATCGCGATTCATCCGCAGAGTATCGGTTGGCCTGCGGTGACGCTGACTGGGGCGGTGATGTTCTGGATCGCGGGGTTTGACGTTATCTACGCCTGCCAGGATGTGGCGTGTGATCGGGCTGAGGGGTTGTTCAGCATTCCGTCGCGGATGGGCGTAGCGCGGGCGCTGTCTATCGCGCGCGGCTGCCACTTGTTGGTTGTTGTTCTGCTTGGGCTGCTGGCTTGGATCACGCCGTTGGGGTGGGTGTTTCTGGTCGGCGTGGGCATGGTGGCGGTGCTGCTTGCGGTAGAGAACAGCCTCGTGAAGCCGGACGATCTGTCGAAGGTCAACTTGGCCTTCTTTACGATGAACGGGCTGGTGAGTGTTGGTCTTGGTGTGTTGGCTGTGATTGACGTGTTGGTCGTTACGCCGCGCTAGGTTTACCTCGTGAATACTCCGATCTTGTCTCGTCTGTATCTCGCCAGCGCGGACCCGCAGCTCAGTTTGGAATCGTTGCAGGAACACGCGCGCGATGCGGGGATTCCGGGATTGCATTTGTCGCAGGCGCAGTGCGCGGAACCGGATAGTGAGCTTCCCGTCGTCTCGGTGGACGGGCTCGCATCGTTGGAGCACGCGGCGCGCTTCGGCGCGGGGCTGACTGTTGAGGCGGGCGTGCAGACTGCCGCCGAGTGGGATCGCCTTCTGCCGGCGCTTCGCGCGCTCACTGATGCGGGTAGGCCGCTGCGTGTGGAGGTGCTCTTGCGCAACCGGTACGGCTCGCGAATCGAACAGGCGATAGACCTTCATCGAGTCGCGACTGAGGACACCGGAGTCAAGTTTGATTTGGATATTGCGGCGTTTCATTGCGCGAGCGTTAATCCGTGCGATCCGATTCGCGGGTTGGAGAGACACATCGGCTGCGTGCGTCTTTCCAATGTCATCGCGCGCCGGCAAGCGGCGCTCGATCGTGGCGAGATCGACATTCGCACAGTCGCGGTCGCGCTGCGCGACGCGAGCTACCATGGTCCGATCGTCCTGGTTCTCGGGACGGATGCACGCGCCGCGGAACGGCTGATCGCCGACCGCCGGTTCGCTGAAAGCTGCGACTGGTAGCCGCGTGGACGCGGTGCCTGGACCCTCCGAACCTTGTACAGTCACACTGTCAGATGGGTTCGTTTCGTCAATAGGTGTTTTGGGTTTGGGCGAGAATCGGCGTTTTGGGGTCGGAAGCGTGGTTTTCGTGTGTTTGGAATGGGTTCGTCTTGTTGGCGGGCGCGGTCGCACTTGCTGCTCCGTGTGTGGTGAGGGCTCGCGTGGTCTGGCGATCGGCGCGTAGGGTCTCCTCACGGTAATAATGAATTAAGAGTTTTTGCGGCGGCGTGGGGTGTGGATGAGGGGTTGAGGGTGCTGCCGCCGCAAAAGGTCGGTTGGACTGAACCGCGTCGGAGCGTGTCTGGGGTTTTAGGTGGACGAGTGCATGGCGTTCAGGGGCGCATCCTCCGTTGGGCACGTGATAACGAGCGTCGATGCGGCGGCGACGTGAGGCTG
>JAJDDU010000185.1 GCA_029260155.1 Phycisphaerae bacterium
TTCGCACAGACGAACGGCTACTTCCAAATCGTGTGCGGCGCAGGGTTCGTGGCCGATGGCACTTTCAGCAAGACGGGTAATGGTGAATTCAAAGTCAGAGATGGCTCCACCTTCAGTGTGGGTGACCTAACGTCGGGTTCGGTGGAAGCCGGCGTGGTTGATCTCAACGCCGGCTCACAAGCCACGATTCGTAACCTGACGGCCACCAACTCCGTGGCGGTCGGGGACACCGGTTCATTGCTACACGTCGTGGGGGATTTCGCACAGACCGACGGCAACTTTGCTGTTTTCGTTGGCGCAGGGTTCGTGGTCGATGGCACTTTCAGCAAGACGGGCAATGGTGAATTCAAAGTCAGAGATGGCTCCACCTTCAGTGTGGGTGACCTAACGTCGGGTTCGGTAGAAGCCGGCGTGGTTGATCTCAACGCTGGCTCACAAGCCACGATCCGCGACCTGACGGCCAGCAACTCCGTGGCGGTCGCGGGCACCGGTTCATTGCTCCATATCGTGGGGGAGTTCGCGCTGGCGAACAGCACCGTCACGCTGAGCGGTGGCGGCCGTTGCGTCGTTGGTTCGGGCAGCGGCCAAGGGACGGCCGGTGTTCTTGAAGTGCAAACCGATGGAGAACTATCGGGCACGGGCACCATCAACGCTGACGTGATCAATGCGGGGATCGTGACCCCCGGCGTGTCGCCTGGCGAACTGCTGATCAACGGGGACTACGAACAAACAGCCGGGGGGACATTGGCGTTTGGAATCGGCGTCGATGGTCCCGGTTTGCTCGGCCTCTCCGGCACGCTGACGATCGGCCCAAGTTCGACACTCGTCGTTACGCTCGATCCGGGGATTATCCCGACGTTTGGTCAGCAATACGTGATTGTCACTGCCGACAGCGGCGTTTACGGCACGTTTTCCGAAGAGCTGTTGCAGGCGGTTGCGGGCGAGTCAGTGCTGACATGGGCCGTCCACTACAACCCGACCGACATTACGCTGGAGGTCGTGAGCGTCGGAGTGTTTGGCGATTGTGACAATGATGGGGATGTAGACTTGTCCGATTTCGCCTGCTTCCAGAGCTGCTTCACCGGCAACGGTGGCGCCCCCTTGGAGACCGAGTGCAGAATCTACGACTCCGACAACGACGGCGACGTCGATATCATCGACTTCGAATCGCTCGAAGGCGCAATCACAGGTCCGGGCGTGTAGTTCCGCGATGTGCACAGGTGGGATCTCATCGACGTGGGAGGAGGGCGGAACGTTCAGCTACAGAACAGTGGCGTAGTCCGGAGGCATGATGGCCAAGGCTGCATCGATTGCGGCACGGCCTTCTTCCCGGGCGACGTGTCGGCTGGGGGTCGACTGCGAGCCCGCCAGTGTCTCGATGAGGGCCGCGTAGGAATCCTCCCCTGCCTGGTTCTCGACCAGCCGATCCCGGGGCGGCCGCTTCTGGCAGTTGAGTTCGCGGATGGCGTTTCGCAGCGTGTTCTCGCCGATTCGAGTCAACCAACGCAGGAACGCCCCATCTCCGGCCGGCCGGAAGTTCCTGATCCGAAGGAACGCCTCGGTGTAGGTGACTTGGAGCACGTCATCTACAGAAAAAGCGGACCGGTAGGGCCGACCAATCTGCCCTTCCAGGCGGGACCGGAGATTCCTGTCACATGCGACAAGAAGCTCGGACAGGGCATCCGTGTCACCCTTAATGCTCCTGCGGATCAGATGTTCTGTACACGTCCCGTCCAAACCTCTCCTCCTGGCCGCAAGTCAAGGTACAGCATAAGTTTAACGAAATCGAACGATCTTTTGCAGGAACTTGCGTGAGGTTGCCAAGCGTTTTGGTGCTTGATTAAGGGGCGCTCCGTTGGCGAGCAATCGCCAGTCCCGGCTCTGTGGTTGCACGCCGTCGTGTGCGGGAGCCTACGAACTCGAAACTTGTTTCTCCGGAGGAAGTAGTGCGATGGAGTCTATGAAGAAGATCTCGGCCGTTACCCTACTGGTGACGGTGTCGTTCGTCACCGCCGCGACCGCGGATATCGACGTTTATTCAGATGGGTCCGACTTTGCTCTGACCGTCGGCCCGGGGGAGACCGCGACGATTGATCTCGGCGGTGCGGTGACCGGGAACTGGGACGATCCGAGCCCGCAGCCTACCAGCGGCATCTTCGACACCAACATGTGGGCCGTCGTGTTCAAGTACACGACGGTGGATGTCCAAAGCGGCGGGACGGTCAACTTCGCGAACCACCCATCCGGCGCGCCCGTCGTCTGGCTTGTGCAGGGATCGGTCAACATCAGTGGAACCGTCAGCCTGAATGGAGATGGGGGGCACCAGGACTCCCAGAACCGCACGTACTCCGAACCGGGACCGGGCGGGTTTCGCGGGGGGCGCGGCTCGGATAGCAGCTCATCAGGATCGGCAGGATTCGGCCCAGGCGGGGCGCGGTTAGGCTCCAGCCTATCGTTCGGCTCCGGCGGCGGCTTCGGCAGTAGTGGGGGGTACGGAGAGTGGGACAACGTTACGAGCGGCGGTACGCCCGGAGCCGTATACGGCAACCCTCTGGTTCTTCCACTCATCGGAGGCTCAGGCGGTTCGGGAGGACAGAATGGTTCGAGCGGCGGCGGAGGTGGCGCCGGCGGTGGGGCAATCCTCATTGCCTCCAACACGACGATCACGGTGGCAGGGACGGTCCGCGCCAACGGAGGAAACTACGGTAGCAGCAGTTTTTCGAACGGCAGGGGCGCCGGCGGCCCCGGAAGCGGGGGCGCCATCCGCTTGGTCGGCGACACCGTGACGGGCGGCGGATCACTCAGCGCGATTGCGGGCAGCCAGTTCTACTACAATGGCTCAAACTCCGGCGGCTACGGCGGCGTCGGCCGCATCCGTGTCGAAGCCAACAGCATCACCCTTTCGGATCCCGGAACACCCGTGTTCACGGTGGGCCTGCCCGGCTCGCCCGTCAAGATCTGGCCGGATGCACTCGCGCCGGTGATTCGCGTCATTTCGCTGAACGGCCATCCCGTCTCAATCAGCCCCAAGCGTGGTTTGTACTTCCCGGATCAGGAGGTGTACATGAGCGAGGCCGCGACCGTGCCGCTCGTGATCCAGGCCTACAACGTGCCCGCCGCCGCCACGCTGACCATACGCATCATCCGGAAATCCGGCTCGGATTCACAGTATTCGGCGATTCTGGTCGATGAGCCCGCGGGGCTGTGGCAAGCCGACGTGCAGATTCCCAGCGAAATCTCGGCGATCCAGGTGCGGGCGGTGCTGCCGTAGGTGGCATTGTACGAATCGCGCCTGATCCTCAGCAGGGACAATGTTCATGCCGAATGAAAGCCGGGAGCCCTCTGATGATGCGACGTAATACGACGCGAAATGCATGGGGCGTCGTCGTGCCCGCCCTTCTGATGATCGCCCTTGCCGCGCCAACCGCTTGGGCCCAGGCCTGGTCCGACGCCACGCCGCTCAACAGCAACGCTGCCGGAGACGTCGGCGACGATTTCAGCGTGGTGCTCGCTTGCGACGGCGCCGGAACCTGGGTGGCCGCCTGGTGGTCCAATGACGATTTCGGCGGCACGATCGGAACGGACCGCGATATTCTGGTTGCCCGCAGTGTGGACGATGGCGCAACGTGGAACGCCGCCATGCCGCTCAACACGAACGCCGCGACCGACACGGGCGACGACGACGGACCGGAGGTCGCCACCGACGGCGCCGGAAACTGGATCGTCGCGTGGGATTCGTACGATACGCTGGGCGGGACCATAGGGACTGATGCCGATATTCTGGTGTCGCGCAGCATGGACAATGGCGCGACGTGGACCGATCCCGCCCCGCTCAACAACGGCGCCGGCACTGACGGAGCAGCCGATTACAACCCGGCCTTGGCAGCCGACGGGACGAGCAATTGGCTGGCTGTCTGGTATTCGTCAAATGACCTGGGTGGGACAATCGGCACTGACCACGACATCCTCTTCGCCCACAGCAGCGACGGCGGCGTAACGTGGAGCGATCCGGCGCCGGTCAATATGAACGCCGCCACAGACCTGGAAGACGATGTTCTGCCGCGCGTGGTTACCGATGGAGCAGGAACCTGGATGGTGGTATGGGCGTCCTGGGATGATCTCGGCGGCACGATCGGCCCCGACAGCGACATCCTCGGAGCGACCAGTACCGATAGCGGAATGAACTGGACCACGCCTCTTCCAATTCACAGCAACGCGGCAAGTGATATCGGGGATGATCAGATCCCGGCGTTGACGACCGATCGCGCCGGAACCTGGCTGGCCGCGTGGCAGTCCCGTGAGGACCTGGACGGGGTCATTGGGACGGACCCGGACATTCTTGTTGTGCAGACAACGGACGGCGGCGCGACATGGACCGATCCCATGCCTCTGAACAACAATGCCGACACCGACTCGGCGTTCGACGGACCAGTGCATCTGAGAACCGACGAACTCGGCTACTGGATGGCCATATGGGACTCCAGCGAAATCCTGATGGCGGTCAGCGCTGACGGCGGCGCCGCGTGGACGGCCCCCGCTATCCTCAACAGCAATGCGGGCTCGGGCAGCAATCTCGGTTCACAGTTTGCCACCGACGGCAACGGCAACTGGGTAGCGGCGTGGCACTCCGAGGACGATCTCGGCGGGACCATCGGGGGCGATGTTGATATTCTTACCGCGCGGGCTATCTTCCCCGGCGACTGCAATGGCAATTGGATTCTCGACAGCATCGACCTGGCCGAATGCACCGGTACGGACTGTAACGGCAACGAGATTCTGGACGAGTGTGAGATCGCCGCCGACCCGAACCTGGACGCGAACTACGACGGCATCCTGGATGCCTGCGCCGTGTTTGCAGACTACGTCTGGATCAACCCGCGCTCCACCTACCTACGCACAAACGCGGACCCAGGTGCGATCGATGCCCAGCCGATTGACTTGCAGGCGCTGGGAATCCTGCCGGGGTATTTCATCAAGCTGGAGCGGCTCGGCGATTTCGGCTCAACCACCGGTCGCGATGATGGCGAGTACAACGAAGACATGGTCGTGGTGTTCAGCGCCAGCGATACGCTGCTGGCGCCCGATCAACTTGTGCGTGTACCGGACGCCGTCGTGGCGGGTGGCGTTTATTCAACGCCAAACACGTTGATCGGCGACCTGCCGACGGACATTGCGGAGGACTTCTACGTTTACATCGAGGCCCTGTGCGTTCCGACGGAAGCACGCTACCTCTTCGTCTCGGGTGTGGACAGCTTCTTCGGCGACAACTTCGACGCCAACCACGATTTCGCACTGCGGATCACATCCACGCCCGGGTTTATCGACTGCAACCATAACGGCGTACCGGATGACGACGATGTAGCGTCCGGCGTAAGCAGCGACTTCAACGCCAACGGCATTCCCGACGAATGCGAGACGGTCGCGTTTGACGCGATAGCCGTTGAGTTTGTGGTCCATAACGACCTGAGTTCATCGCAACTTGGGAGCGATGCGGTCGCGGTTGAGTTGACGGTGTTCAACGACCCGTTCTTGGACACGGGCTACTCGGATGCCATTGCCGTGGAATTCACGCTGCACAACGATCTCAGCTCGGCACAAGTCGGTAACGACGCGGTCGCCGTGGAATTCACCGTCTGGGCGGGGCCATGGCCATGCGCCGGAGATCTCGACATGGACGGCGATACCGACATTGACGATTTCGCCATTTTCGCCGGATGCATGGATGGACCCGGGCAGCCACTGGCGCCTGGGTGTGAGGAAACGGATTTCGACGGTGACGGTGACGTAGACATGGCTGACTTCGCCGCCTTTCAGATTGGCTTCGGCTGCCCCTGATCCGAATGAGTCACCTTCTCCTCTCCTTCTGCCGCACGCGGATGGATCACGACGCGATCCGTTCGGGGGC
>JAJDDU010000186.1 GCA_029260155.1 Phycisphaerae bacterium
TGCAGACCGACATCAAGAAATGCTTGGCCTATTCCACGCTGTCTCAGCTTGGTTACATGGTTTTCGCCATGGGCGTTGGCGCTTGGATCGCCGCGCTATTCCACCTCATGACGCACGCATTCTTCAAGGCCATGATGTTCCTCGGTTCCGGCCAAGTCATCGAAGGATGTCATCACGAGCAAGACATGCGCAAGATGGGCGGCCTGTTACGCAAGATGCCCATGACAGGCATCACTTTCCTGGTCGGCGTGTTGGCAATCTCCGGATTCGGCATTCCCAAGACGGACTTCGGCCTCGGCGGCTTCTTCAGCAAGGACGAAATCCTCGCCGTCGCCTGGGATCGTGCCTACATGTGGAACGAGCCCTTCGAACACCTCGACGGCGCCCACGCGGACGCGCAACAGTCGCACATCCGTCGCGCGTCCGACACGCACGGCGAAACTCGCGCCGAGACGCACGGTTCATCCCACGCAGACACGCGGTCACTCGGCATCAAGCAGCTTCCCAAGTGGATGTTCTGGTGCGCGATCATCACCGCATACATCACGCCCTTCTACATGATGCGGGCGTGGTGGCTGACATTTATGGGCAAGCCGCGCGACGCCCACGTGTACGACCACGCGCACGAATCTCCGATGATGTGGTTCCCGCTCGTCGTGCTCGCCGTCTTCACGTTCGTCTCCAGCTACTGGATATTCAGGCCCATGCTCGCGGATGCCGCGCCCGCCGCCACCGATGCCGTTCTCGTCGTCGGGCTTGACGGCACCGCAGGGACGGCGGAAGCAGCGGCTGGGTTGCCGATCCACTTGCATGAAGCGCATCACTGGCTAGCGTACGGCGTCGGCGGTTCCTGGCTAATCGCCTTCATCGTCGCCATCCTCATCTACCAAAACGGCCTCGCCACCGGAACGCGCCTAAAAGCCATGTTTGGTCCGATCGCGACATTGCTGGAGAAGAAATACTACTTCGACGAGTTGTACGGGTTCTTCTTCGTCAAAGGGTGCTTAGCGTTCGCCCATCTGTGCCGGTTCTTCGATACGTACGTGATCGACATGTTCGCCAACTTGTCCGCCAAGATCACAGAGCGCTTCGCCGTGTTCAACGGGCGAGGGGTGGACGCCAACATCGTCGACGGTGTCTTTAACGGAATCGCCGGGACATCGATGGACTTTTCCGATCTCCTGCGTAGCCCGCAGACAGGGCGCATTCGTAACTATGTGATGTTCGTCGCGGGCGCCGCGGCGATCGCCTTACTCCTGTTGTTGTTTATTGACGGTTCAAGCGCTGCGCTGGCGGTGCCGATGCCCATGGACTCCTAGTCAACCAATCGGAAGTGCGTGCCGTGGAAAACTCGCTGTTGACGTTTCTCGTTTTCGCGCCGCTCGTGGGTGCAGCCCTCGTCGCCGTGATGCCCAAGGAGCTGGCTCGCGTGATCGGGGTGGCCGCCACCGTGGTGACCTTCGCGCTGTCGCTGTACCTCATCGGACCGTTCCTCTCCGCCGGCGACGCATCCCAAGCCGTTGAAGTGTTCGGCAGTGCCTACGGCGACAAACTGCACTTCGTGGAACGTGTCCCCTGGATCACCAGCGGCAGCTTCACCATCGAATACTTCCTCGGCATCGACGGGTTGAACATGCCGCTGCTCGTCTTGACCACCTTCGTCGCCATGCTCGCTTGCTTGGCGAGTTGGAACTTCAACACCTGGAAGGTTACCAAGAGCATCAAGGGCTACTTCGTCCTGTTTTTGCTGCTTGAAACGGGCATGATCGGGACGTTCGTCTCCCTCGACTTCTTCCTGTTCTACATCTTCTGGGAAGTGATGCTCCTGCCGATGTACTTCCTCATCGGCGTGTGGGGCGGAGCCCGCAAAGAATACGCAGCCATCAAGTTCTTCCTGTTCACGCTGGCCGGCTCCGTACTGATGCTGGTCGCGATGGTGGCCATGTTCTTCTACAGCGGTGAAGCAGTTTCCGCTTCCGCCGAGGGTGTAGCGTCGGCCTATCGCGACGGCGTCACGCTGACACAGGGCACATTCGATCTGATCGAGCTCGCGACCAACGAGACCATTCAGGCGTACTTCGGCTCTGCCATGTTCCTGGGCGCGCGGTTCGCCCCGGTGATGTTTATCTTCCTGTTCGTCGGGTTCGCCGTGAAGCTGCCCGCCGTGCCGGTACACACTTGGCTGCCCGACGCGCACGTCGAAGCCCCAACACCCATCAGCATGATCCTCGCGGGCGTTCTGCTGAAGATGGGCGGGTACGGCTTCCTGCGGATGTGTTATCCGATTTTCCCGACCGGCGGGGAGTACTGGGCGCTCCTGCTTGCCATACTCGGAGTGGTGAGCATTCTCTACGGCGCCCTCTGCGCCATGGCCCAGACCGATTTCAAAAAACTGGTCGCATACAGCTCCGTCTCCCACATGGGATACGTGCTTTTGGGCATCGCGGTGATGACCCACACCGGATTCCAGGGCGCCATGTTCCAGATGATCGCCCACGGAATCTCCTCGCCCATGTGCTTCTTTCTCGTCGGCGTGATTTACGACCGGGCCCACCACCGGGAGATCAACCGCTTCGGCGGATTGTGGCTGACAATGCCAAGGTATGGCACGATGGCCACCATCGGATTCTTCGCCTCACTCGGGCTTCCGGGCTTGTGCGGATTCATCGGTGAAATATGGGTGTTACTCGGAGTATTCGAAGCTCGGCACACGTATACGTGGGCAGTCCCATGTGCCATCCTGGCAGCGAGCGGCGTCATTCTGACCGCCGGGTACGTTTTGTGGCTGATCCAGCGCGTCTATCTCGGACCGGAAAGGCCCGAACACGCCGCCTTCCCCGAGGTGACCGCACGCGAAATGGCCATTCTAGTGCCGTTCGCGGCGCTCTGCGTACTGTTTGGGATTCTCCCGAAGCATCTGCTTTTCGACTTTACGAACGGAACATTGGACCAGATCGTCAACTCGTTGCACGCTGTTACGCAGCAAGCCACGGCGCTGGCGTCTGGGTTCTAGAGACTTTTTTCCCGCACGGGGTTTTGACGCATGTCGCGTGACGCGATCAATTTTCTGACGATGGACCACCTGCGATTGTTTTCGCCGGAGCTTGCGCTGGTCGCAACGCTGGTCCTTATCCTGGCTGCCCCCCTGGTCTTCGGGCGGTCGTCGAAGATGGCCGGCTGGATCACCCTCGGCGGCGCCTTGCTGACCCTCTGCCTGACGCTTGGAGTCGCCGGCCGCGTCCGCGAGGAGGGTGTCAGTGGCTTGGCACCCCAAGCCGCGGCTGGCATGCTCATCCTCGACAACCTCTCGGTCTACTTCAAAGTGCTCCTGATGGCCTTTATGGCCGGGGTGACCGTGTTGTGGTTCATCGGCTCGTCGGAGAAAGAAGAACGCGGCGAGGAGTTCTTCGTGCTCTTGGTCGGCAGCGCGCTCGGTATGGTCTTGATGACCGGCACGCTCAACCTGCTGATGATCGTAATCGCCATCGAACTCGCCTCCCTGCCCAGCTACGTGATCGTCGGGTTCAACAAGCGCAATCGTCTGGCAGCGGAAGCTTCGCTCAAGTACGTCGTGTTCGGAGGCGTCTGCGCTGCCATCATGCTCTACGGCACTAGCCTATTCTACGGCATGTACCACACACTCAACGTCGGCGACATCGCGTACTATGTCGTCGCGGACCTGCAAAGTCATTCCTCCGTCGACCTCGCCACCCTCGCGCCGGGCGTCGACGCGGTCATGCCCGCCGCTCGAAACTCGCTGGTCATAAGCGTCGCGCTGCTCTGCTTCTTCGTCGGTGTCGCTTTCAAGATCGCAGCCGTCCCGTTCCACTTCTGGTGCCCAGACGCGTTCGAAGGCGCCCAGATCGAAGTGACCACCTGGCTTAGCGTGTCGAGTAAAGCCGCCGCCCTGATCCTACTTGTCCGCATCGTCGACACCTTCGCAGCCGCCACGGGCGCTCTGCCGTTCGACGTGCAGATCTCAACGCTCAGCGGGATGGCCTGGGCCATCGGCATCGTCGCGGCCGTCAGCTGCACGTGGGGCAACTTCGCCGCCTACAAGCAGAACAACATCAAACGACTGCTCGCCTACTCGTCGATCGCCCACGCAGGGTACATGATGATGGCCGCCGCGGTTCTGGTGGATCCGTCGAACGACATCAGCCACTCACCGATAAGCGCGATGTTGGTATACATCCTCTTCTATGTGTTCATGAACCTCGGTGCTTTCGGCGTGGCTTCGATGGTCACACGGCGATCCGACAGCGAGGACATCAGTGCTTTCAGCGGTCTAGGCCGTCGCGCCCCGTTGCTGGCCATACCCATGGTCTGCTGTCTCGTGTCGCTCGTCGGCCTGCCGCCCTTTGCCGGGTTCATCGGCAAGGTCTGGATCCTGATGACCCTCGGCGAAGCCGGTGGAACGCTCTACTGGGGATTGGTCCTGGTCGCGGTGGTCAACACGCTGGTCAGCCTGTTCTTCTACCTGCGCATCGTCAAGGCCATGTTCTTCTCCGATGATGGCCGCGACGCGTTCACGCCGTCGATTCCCGGCGCTGTAATAGTCAACGCCTGCGCGGTGGTCCTGGTTCTGCTCGGCGTCGTCTTCATCCAGCAGCCCCGCGACATGGCCAACCACTATGCCAACAACCTCTTCCGGCCGAGTATTCTCCGACCGAAGGAAACGCGCCAAGCCGCCGACCACCGAGACGCGGTCTCACCCGCAGCGGCCCTCGTGCGGCGAGACGCCTCTGCGAAGTAGCGAATCTGTTGACAAGTGAAACCCTCCCAGCCCGCGCTGTCGGACGGAAGGCGCATGGTGCGTTGGGTCCGGGCGTGTGGTATACTCCCCGCATGACACTGGACGAGTTTCAACAGTTTATTGAGAAGATGTACTCCGCCAAGGATAGGGAACGCGGCGCTGCCGGTACGTTCATGTGGATGTCCGAGGAGATCGGTGAGCTGGCTGCGGCGATCATGGAGGGCACTCAGCAGGACAAGTCCGAGGAGTTCGCCGACGTGATGGCTTGGCTCTTTACGCTCGCCAACGTCGAAGGGATCAATCTGACCGAGGCGATTCGGGCCAAGTACGGCGACGGATGTCCGGGGTGTGGGGCTTGGGTGTGTACTTGCAAGTCGAAACCGTAGTCCGTCGAAGGTCGAATTCGCTGTCGTGTCGACGCCAGTCCATGTAGTGACTGACTGAGATCTATGCCCATGTCGATTCTCATCATCACATTGCCCGGTGGACGCTCGACGAAACACACCATGTCGCCCGGCGCGCACACCATGGGCAGAGACCCCAGTTGCGAGATCGTCTTGGATGACCCCAGCGCGTCTCGGCAGCACGCGCTTTTGCGGTTTGGCGACAATCGGTGCGTGGTCGAGGATCTCGGTAGCAAGAACGGCACGCTGGTCAACGACGAGCGCATCACCAAACGCGAACTGACCCACCGCGACGAAATCCTGATCGGATCGGTGGAGGTCAGGTACCTCTCAGAAGCCTCTGTCGAGCGAGCGAGCACTGTAATCCTGTCCGACGATCAGCCCGGAACTGAGATCCCAGAGTACGTATCACGAGGCTCGGCGCTTGAGCTCAGCCAGCAGCGTCTCGAGATGCTCTACGACCTGAGCGAGAGGCTGATGAAACTGCGCGAGCGGGACGCCCTGCTTGAGGACGCGCTGACCATCTGTTTTGACACATTGCGTTTCGAACGCGGTGCGATCGCGGTGCGCAAACCCAGCGGACGTGGGGTAGATTGGCCTGTCGTTCGCAATCTACGCGGCAGCGGCGGCGAGTTGACCATAAGTCGCAGTGTGCTGGGGCGCGCCCTCGACCATGGCGAGCGTGCC
>JAJDDU010000187.1 GCA_029260155.1 Phycisphaerae bacterium
GCGACCATCGGGTGAGCGTCGCACGATCAACTTCCGCAAGCGTGATTTGATGGGCTTGTTTCACCAGTCTCATCCTCCTTCCAGAGGACGAAACCCGCAAGAAAACCGTAAAATTCCTCAATTCTGAAACACTACACTAGAAGCACCAAACTAGGCGTTGACCTCACGCATTCCGACTGAAAAAACGCGTCGCGTCGCCCAGGAGCTTGGCGAGTTGATCCCACGCGCGGGATTTGAGCATGTAGACGGCCCCCGTCGAGCGTCGGAGTTCACGGGCGATTTCCGATGCGGCCCGGCCTTCGAGGTGGTACATGCGGATCACCCGGGCGTAGTCGGGGGGCATGCTGCCCAGGGCCGCCTCGATCGCCGCGCGACCCTCTTCCCGAGCGACGTGTCGGCTGGGGGTCGATTGGGAACCCGCCAGCGTCTCGATGAGGGCCACAAAGGAATCGTCCCCTCCCGGGCTCTCGACCAGTCGGTCTCGGGGTGGCCGCTTCTGGCAGTTGAGTTCGCGTATGGCGTTTCGCAGCGTGTTTTCAGCGATCCGTGTCAGCCAGTTCAAGAACGCGCCGTCGCCGGTCGGCCGGAAGCTCGCAATCCGAAGGAACGCCTCGGTGTATGTAATCTGCAGCACATCATCGATGCAAAAGGCGGACCGGTAGCGCCGCCCGATCTGCCCTTCCAGGCGGGACCGGAGATTCCCGTCACACGCGATAAGAAGCTCGCAGAGGGCTTCCGTGTCGCCCTTGATGCTCCTACGGATCAGATGTTCTTTACACGTCCCGTCCAAACCTCTCCTCCCGGCCGCAAGTCCAGCGATAGCATCAGTTTAACGGAATCGAGCAATCTTTCTTGAAGAATTCGCGTGAGATCGCGAAGCGTTTTGGTGCTGAGGAACCAGGGGATCGGCGGTGCGGGCTGAAATCCAAGCCGAAGGCCCCAATGTCGCTACCGAACCACCCTCGTCCAGAGTGCAAAGAAGGGAAGAAGACACCATGGAACGACACGATAATCGAGCAATTCTGGCTTTTTTCGTAGCAGGTGCGACCCTCTTCGCGACAGGCGCCAACAACGCCCACGGACAAACGTGGACTGATCCCGCGCCGCTCAACGACTACGCCTACGACGCCTCGGGCAGCGACTACGACGCGCAGGTCTCAACCGACGAGGCGGGAAACTGGGTCGCGGTGTGGAGTTCGCGAGACAGCCTGCACGCCACGATCGGAACGGATCGCGATATCCTCGTCGCCCGCAGCACCGACGATGGCGCCACCTGGACCGATCCAACACCGGTAAACAGCGACGCTGGAACGGATGCGGGCGATGACTGGTACCCGCAGCTTACGACCGACGGCGCGGGCAACTGGGTGGCGGTCTGGAGCACCTGGAACGACGCTGTGGGAAGCCTGGGAACGGATAGCGACGTCCGCGTGGCCACGAGCGCCGACAACGGTGCGACCTGGAGTTCACCGCAGCCATTGAACACCAACGCCGCCGTGGATTCCGGAGGCGACTATCGACCGCAGGTGGCCACCGACGGCGCGGGCAACTGGGTGGCAGTCTGGCATTCGTACGACGATTTGGGCGGGGCGGTTGGGACCGACAGTGACATCTTCGTGGCGACGAGCGCTGACAACGGCGCGACATGGACCAGCCCGTTGCCGCTCGCCAGCAATGCCTCCACCGACACGGGAGACGACTGGATTCCCCAAATCACTGCGGACGGGAATGGGCATTGGGTCAGCGTGTGGCATTCCAGCGACGACTTGAGTGGGACCATCGGAACGGACATGGATATTCTCGTGTCCACCAGTGCGGACAACGGTGCGACCTGGACCAGCCCGCAACCTCTGAACGACACTGCGGCCATCGACATCGGAGATGATTGGTCGCCGCAAGTCACGGTCGACGGCGCCGGAAACTGGCTCGCCGTCTTCGAATCCTACGATGACATGGGTGGGACCATTGGTACCGACTCCGACATCATCATAGCATCCAGCACAGACAGCGGCGCGACGTGGGCCAATCAACACACGCTCAACACCAATGCCGCCACAGATACGGGCGCTGACTTTCGTCCCCAACTGACCACCGACGACGCCGGCTTGTGGCTGGCGATGTGGTACACGCGGGATGACCTGGGCGGCACGATTGGCACCGACCGCGACGTCGTCGCCGCTCGAAGCACGGACCTTGGCGCTACCTGGACGGCTCCCGCGCCGGTCAATCACTTCGCCGGTTCCGACTGGTCCAGCGAACACGACTACCTGCCGCAGGTGACCACCGATAACGCCGGGCAATGGGTGGCTGTCTGGCACTCGAACTACGACCAGGGGACGTTGAGCAGCCTGGGCGACGATGACGACATTCTCGTGTCACGCAGCACCGACGGCGGCATCTCATGGTCCAACGCCGAAGCGTTGAACAACAACGCTTCCGACAACTCCGGCGCCGACTTCGGGGCTCGGGTGGTGACCAATGGCGCCGGCAACTGGGTGGCAGTCTGGACTTCGGACGAGGATCTGAACGGGGCGCTTGGGATGGACAGCGACATCCTGGTCGCCACCAGTGTGGACAACTGTGCGACCTGGAGTTCGCCGCAGCCATTGAACACCAATGCGGCGACGGATTCGGAAAACGACCTGCTCCCGGAGGTGGTCACGGATGGGGCTGGACAATGGGTGGTTGTCTGGTCTTCGTACAACGATTTGGGCGGTACGATCGGGTTGGACGCGGATATACTCGTGTCCACCAGCACGGACAACGGTGCGATTTGGTCCGCGCCGCAGCCGCTCAACAGCAATGCCGACACGGACACCGGAGGGGATGATTGGCCGCAAATCGCAACAGACGGTTCCGGCAGTTGGCTGGCAGTTTGGAGGTCTAGTGACGATCTCGGGGGTACCATTGGGACAGACTACGATATCCTGTTCGCGACCAGCGCCGACAATGGCGCGACTTGGTCGGCGCCTCAACCTCTGAATACGAATGCGAACACGGACATCGGCGGGGATGCTCCGCCGAGGATTGCGACTGATGGGTCCGGGAATTGGATCGCCGTCTGGGAGTCGGACGACGATCTGGGCGGGACGATTGGGACGGATCGCGACATCCTGGTCGCCACCAGCGCGAACAACGGCGCGACCTGGTCTGATCCCCAGCCGATGAACGGAGCGGCCAACGACATTGGAGACGATATTTGGTCAAAGGTCACGACCGACAGCGCCGGGAATTGGATCGTGAACTGGTATTCGTACGACGATCTGGGCGGAACGATTGGGACGGATAGCGACATCCTGGTCGCCACCAGCGTGGATAATGGCACGACCTGGTCCGGCCCCCAGCCGATGAACGGAGCGGATACCGACACTGAAGAGGACTTCAGCGCAGCGATCAGGATCGATGGTGCCGGGGGTTGGGTCGCGACCTGGTCTTCGCGTAACGATCTGGGAGGCACGATTGGCACGGATTTGGATATTCTGATCGCGACCAGCGTGGACAACGGCGCTACCTGGACCTATCCGCAACCCTTCAACGCCAACGCCGACACCGATTCGCGCAACGACTCGGATCCGTGGCCGGTCACCGACGGCACCGGCAACTGGGTGGCTGTGTGGACTTCATACGACACGCTTGGCGGAACAATCGGGCGCGACGCGGACATTCTGTTCGCGCGGAGCCCCATCGGCGACGCTGGCGACGGCGCGTGCTGCGTCGCTGATGTCTGCCAGGACGTCGCGGGCGAGGCGGCGTGCGACGCCCTGGGCGGTGTTTTCCAGGGCAGCGGTACACTATGCGTGGACATCACCTGCGGCGGTTGGGATCCGGTCACCGGCGTAAAGGTCGGCAACGATGCCGCCCTCGAGGATTCCGATCCTTGGATAGGCCCGCAACTGGTTGCCTACGGCGGTCTGCTGGATTTCACCGGCTCCGTAGCGATCACAGGACAGCTGCTTCTGCAGGAACAGAGCCTCTGGGGCGACCCGATCGTGAACATCGCAGGCACCTTCACCAAGACCGGCATCGATGATCTCAACGTACTCGGTGGGGCCACCTTCAGCGTAGGCGACTTGACCGCCGGTTCGGTGGAAGCCGGCGAAGTCTGGGTCAACGGCGGTTCACAGGTGACGCTCCGCGACCTGACGGCCACCGGCAACTACGTGGTGGTCGGGGACACCGGCTCGTCACTGAATGTGGTGGGGGATTTCGCACAGACGAACGGCTACTTCCAAATCGTGAGCGGCGCAGGGTTCGTGGCCGATGGCACTTTCAGCAAGACGGGTAATGGTGAATTCAAAGTCAGAGATGGCTCCACCTTCAGTGTGGGTGACCTAACGTCGGGTTCGGTGGAAGCCG
>JAJDDU010000188.1 GCA_029260155.1 Phycisphaerae bacterium
CTTGACGAGCTACTTGCTCAGAAGTCTTTTGCTGACAGGTACCTCAAGCTGTTAAACCTCTCGAATCCCGAAGACGCTGACCCCGATCCGACGGATCGCGAGCTTCGAAGTGAACTGGCAGAACGGACGATCGAGGCTTTCCGCCGCGAGGTCATTTCACAAGGTCGCGTGCTGGAAATCGCCAGACTTCTCAGGATTGATGGGATGGAGCTTCTCGCGCTTGCTCGCGAAGCGGTTTAAGGGTAAGGGATCAGGCCATGGATGGCCGGCACGATGTTGTGATTGATACCAGCACCCTGATCAACTTCCTGGCCGTTGATCGGGTAGACTTGCTCCGCGACAATCCCCGCTATCACTTCGTCGTCACCGAACACGCGCGGGAAGAGGTGACCGACCATTACGGCCCGCAACTGGACCGACTCCGTGAAGCTCTCGCAGACGGCGCATTGGAGGAAAGCGGCGTGCACGAGATCGGCGAACTGGAGCGCTTTGCCAAGCTGGCGGCAACGAAGCAGCTTGGCCCGGGCGAATGCGCCTCGATCGCGGCAGCCGTCGGGCGAGGCTGCGTACTTGCGATCGACGACAAGGTCGCCGCCAAGAGAGCGCGCCAAGCCTCCAAGACCCTGATTATCGTCGACACGCAGCAGATCGTAGTCGAGCTCATTCAGGACGGAATGCTCGACGTTGCTACCGCGGATGCCATCAAGGACACCTGGGAACGGGAGTGTCGTTTCAAGCTCAAGATAGCCAGCTTCTCTCAGCTGGTTGCGGAATGACGAGGCGGCGTCCCATGCTACTCGTTCGGACCTACTCAGGCGGCGGTCGCTTGCCGGGTCGCACGCGGTTCACGGCCGATAGCGAGCGTTACGTTGCACGCGCCGACAGCTAGCCGGCGGGTGCGGTCCCGGCGGACCAAAAAAGGCGGCCCAGCGTGGAAAAAACACGCCGGGCCGCCAAGTAATGGTCCTAATCCAGCGGACCGTTCTTACCAGCCCTGCGAATAGCCCTGGGAATAACCGAAGTCATAGGCTCGACCGCGATTTCGGCTGCGGTCGTAGTAATAACTACGTTGGTAATTGGGTTCGCTGATGTATCCAGAGGCTCCGCTGTTCAGAGCGCCACGCATGAGTTGGGCGTCGCGTTCACCGTCTTCGCTGCCCCGATTCATGATGTTCGAGTAGGCCTGGTACTGGTTATAGCCGTTGGATGAACGGCCGGCCCGTACTCCCACGCTAACGGCGGTGCGAACATTGTTGACGCGACCCACCGGTGAGGCTTGCGCCCATCGCAGGTAGGTATTGAAACGCCGTAGGACCCTGCCGAAAGAGCCTGTCCCAGAACTGAGACCCCAACTACGCACAGCGTCCCGGTCCTTACCGCCGAACTCTTCCTCCAGGATGGCGGCGGCCTCCTCGTCCCCGGTTGCCGCGTACGCGCGGAGGTCGGTCTCCCATTGGATGTCCTCGTCCAGCGTAAACTCTGCAGACCCATCGATGAATGCACCCTGTGCGCCATCGAACGAATCAGCACCATCGAACGAATCGACCGGTGCGAGGGGGGCAAGTGCGTTTCCGCAACCTGCCAATGTGCCACCCAAAGTCAAGAAGACCAGGGCGACGAGGTTGAACGTTTCCGCTCTCATGACCTATACTCCCAATACCATGTGACTGTCGGGGTCCGGCTCTCTCACGCAAGTGAGCCGCCCCCGGCGGTTGTTTGAACAAATTCCCTGAGCCGGGGCGTTTACCTTTCAGCCGCAGCCTCAGACCACTTCAATCTTGTCTCGTAGGGCGTCATCCTTGTGTCCAATTCCACAGTGAACCTCGCCCGTAGCACTTACCTAGCTTGGTGACGCCGCATTCAAGAAACTCGCGTTAGGCCCTCGGCTGGTCAGATTCAACCAACCCGTTGAGCGGCCGGCGTTCAGTCGAGCCATCTTCGAATTCGACAACGGCAATCCACAGCCATCTTCCGATTACGGTCCCCCGGCGGCCTCCTGATCGCACCTTCGATCCGACAGGTGCGAACGCCCAAGGATCCTCCGGCTCCTTCCGTCGTGTTAGGATGGCCGATCGATCGATCACCTTGTCAGCTCCTTCACCGGGCGGCGAACCTCGCAACCGCCACACTCACGATAGACGGAGCTTCCTCTGAACGCCAGACGTATATGTCCTCCATCTCTATATTTCTTTGTCACGCCTATATAGTGCTGCTCGGCCTTTAAGCTGTAACGCGCAGCAATATTGGCGCAATTCATCGACAACGTGGACACGAGTCGATAGAATCACTGAAGGACGGTTTTTCGAGAGTCGATGGCATTCTCCAACCTGGACAGGCGGTTCGCCTTGTACTGCCAGGCGAAGCGATCGATCGAGCTGCGGAGTATTTACGTTGGATAAAGGCGCCCCACCCGGAATCGAAGCTCTGCGGAACCACGCCCGGTTTGCGATGGTGCTTGCCAAGCTGATGGAATTACAGAGCGGGGAGGCGGCGCGCCAAGCAAAGAAGCGAAGCAACAAGAAGACTCGGAAGGCCGCTGGCGACGTGATGATCGTTCAAGACGCGGTTAAGCATCTGGGACTCGCGTGGCTCTTCAGCTCAGCGCAGCCGACGAAGAAGGCAAGGGCTAAGTCGTCACGGCGCACTCAGGCCTCGACTGTCTTGGAATCAGAGAAATCACCGTTTCCAGCTCCTCAGTGGGATGCGTGGTTCACGCTGCACCGGCAGCAACTGCCTGCACCCAACGAACAGTACGGCTCGCCCTTTAACAGTGTGTACGAATGCAGGTCATTCTACGGGTTGGATGCCCCCAATAACCTCGCTGAACGGTTTAGGAATATCTCGAAAGGCGAGCAGGCTGTCCACGAATGGAAGTGCGACAGACGGATCAGGGCTTGGGGCGAGTACGCTGGCGGACTGGTCACGGCGAACGGCGGTTGGGATGGATTCGCGGGAAAAGCCAGGCTTCAGGACGTTACCGATTATTGGCCACCTGGTTCTATTCAACAACCCGCTACGCACGGATGCGACTTTCAGTCTTTCATTCAACGCGTTCTTCACTTGGAGCGCGACCGCTACATACAGCTTCTCGTATCACCCGTTGGCCTGCTGTGGCCGTTGTGGTTGATCAAGCGACATGACCATTGGGAGTGGTTGAAGGACCTCAAAGCTGTCTATCAGGTCAAGCAGGATGTGAACGCTCTGTTTCGTGTCATCAAACCGTATAATTCTGATTCCGACGGACGGCCTAACATTTATGTTGATGTGAATACGCATCGAGACCAGACAAAGGGGCTGCCTTATCCATTCAACTTTGCCTTTGAAGCCGTTAGAGAGGCCAGCGGGTCGCACGTTGATGACGAGCCATGGACCCCGAGCCTCCTCGTTCCCGTAGGGAACCGAATCAGGCAGGAGAAGTGGAGCCCTCCCGTTTTGTTCGCATTAAGGGGCGATCAGTGGCCGCGCCGCACTGAACCGTTAGCGCCTAACCCGGAGCAACGAAAGAAACGGAAACAAGGCAACGCCATTGCGTTTACAGAAACGACGATTGGGCCAGCCCCCAACTACCCCGTATCGATTATGACAATCGCCGAGCCATGCGACAAATTCGCCACGATATACCTCCACGGGAAATCCGACACACCCAATACGTCCATCCGGAACAAGCGCAAGAATGGCGATCGCGAGGCGATCAGAATCCACTACGAGATTAAGAGTTGGGCCGATGCGGCTGTCAAGAACAGCAGCCTTAACGACCCTCGCAACGAGAAGGTCGAATTGCAACGACACGAGATGCTTCAGGGTTTTGAGCAGGGACCCGTACCCGACCTTGTCCTTACGCACTATCCCGCGGATCTCCTGTTGCGCATGAATAGTGCATTCGAGCGTGTCTTGCCTTTGAGCTTAGTTCCTGACGTACTGGCAAACGAAGAGGACGTCAGAGAGTTGTCTTATGTTTTACCAAGCTGTGTCCTGATTGGGGGTATCACTCTGTCAAGCCAGCCCAAAATGCTTCCACTAATCCGCGATCTTGGACGATTACTTTGGACCCTTGAGGGCATTTTTCGGCGCCTGACACCAAGTCCAGATATCATCGAGCCGCTTTTTCGCAAGATCGACACCGGCAACGTTAAAGCTAAGAGGGAAGCCGCGCAAGAAGTCGCGCGGCTTTGTGCGGCATCGTCCGGCGTTTCGGGATCCACGTCGCCGCACTCGTTTAGTGTCGAGCGCATACTGAAGAAGATGGCGGAGGACATGGCGTACGCCCTCGAAATAAACCTCGATGCAGACAACTCGGGGTTTAGGGAGCAGTTTGAGCAATGGGGCTGGGCGTTGCTGCTTGAGTACGTCCGCAATACGACCGTCAGTTTCTCCGCCGAGTTCCTGTTAGGAGTCGATTAGCATGAAATCAACCAGCATTTCTTACGCACTTGCGTTTGCGATCGCTGCCACTTTATGTGGCTGCGATCGTACTGAAACTACTGGATCGGAGGCGTCAGACGGCTCGTCTGCAGCGCCTCTTCGTGGAACTTCGGGGTACACCCCCTACGATTCCTTTAGCATGCTCTGGACTCGAATGGGCCAGAATCGCACAATGGTTTGGGTAAACTCAGGCGGCGATGCTGGTCGTCTCCTGGTTTCTCGCGCCACCCGGGAGAACCGGCCTGATTGGGCGTTTTGCACCCAAGGCGTCGTGGCTGGTCTAGCAGCGCGGGGCGAAGAGGTCGTCATAATCGCCACGACCTATGTTTCCGATGACGCCATTCTTCCGGTGTACCGAAAGCCACGACCAAAAATGAAGGGTGCGAGATCCTTATTCATTCCGCGCAGCAGCATCGAATTCGCATTCGATCAGCTTTTGCAGCGCGAAAAAGTTCCAAGAGCTTCTGTGCGGATTCCGAAAGTTGAGAAGATTGACTTTGCCACAATCGCGTCATTGTTGTCAAAACCAGTTACGGATCCTGATGCCCTGGACTTCGCGATACTCGTTGACCCCGCGATCACTAATCTTCTGACGGAACAGCCTACTGAATACCAAGTTGGCGAGGGTGGCCTTTACGAGATGCACTACAGTCTCGTGGTTCGACGTGAGGATCTGGCCAAGAGACGAGACGCGTTCGTACGTTTGCTTCGAGAGTTCGTTGAAATCGACAAGAAACTGGAGGAAGTCAAGACCGAAGACCAATTCCACCACGAAATATGGGGAAGAACTAAAGACGGGACGCCAGAACGGCTGCCGAAGATGATGACATTCAAACGAGAACCTCTGCGCCTACAGTTACGGCCAACCGTGCTTCGGTCGAGGCTACAGACCGAACTTGTCTACCTCACGGAAAAGTACCCAAACCAGCTCGCGATGCCCGATGATGTGGATCGACTCGTCGATCCCTCACTCCTTCGCGAGGTCGCATCGTCAAAGGTGCAGAAATGATAGAGAGTCGACGCGCCTCTTTCGCTGCAAAATGGAACAGGCTGCCTACGCTGGGCCGCGCTGCACTCGGCGT
>JAJDDU010000189.1 GCA_029260155.1 Phycisphaerae bacterium
GGTCACAAGGTTCCGTCGTCAGACCAACGGGGTTCTTCCAGTTGGCGTTGTAATGATCACGGTCGGTATCGTCGATGAACCCGTCGCAGTTCCAGTCGACGAGCGGATCGTAACTCGGTTCAAACTCGGCGCACGTGCAAAACGCCGCGTTGAACCGGTGGGTATCGTTTCCCGGCACCAACGGATCATCATCACCCTCACCGTCGCCATTGAAATCGCCATAGGCGGTAGGCGTCAGCTGAACCGGAACGTACGGCAGCCCGGCCCGATCCTCAATGTTCCCGCTGTTCGTCAGCTTTCCTGTGTAGTATATGTTTATGTCCTTCACGGGAACTGATGTTGCTCCCGCAATTAGCGTGGCTTCTGCTTCGACTTCAAGGTCGATGGAGTAGAACGCCTCCGGCACCCCGAACGGGGGCGAACCTCCAGAGCAACCCACGGAGCCGGGCGTTCCGCTCATGGGCGTGCTGCAGAAATCGTCGATGAACTGAGTACTGTGTGCCCCCTCGCGGACTGTGAGCTTCTCCCACCGGCGAACGCAGGGAGAATCGACGAACAGCACGTTCCCCGGGTTGTTCGACCCGTAGTCGGGGGCGAATGCCTCGACGAGTTTTTCCGAGCCGATTTCCTGCGTCTCGATTGACACGTCCTCGGTGTCGAAGCGGATGGTGTGTGCCTGGCCGTTCTCGATCCAAACGGTCTTCGCCACCACGAGGAAGAGCTCGGTGACGGTAAGGCTCAAATCTGACGCCCACCCGCCCTTTACCAATTCCCCCGCGATGTCGAATTTGTTAGCGAGTATCGTGTTTCCCAGCCCGCTGTAGGTGAGCACCGAATTCGTGGGTAAGCCGACAGAGCCCATCCCGGATAGCGAAAAGTAGTTATCCTGGAATGGGTCTTGGCTGGTATCGATGCTTCCGCCATCTCGCAAAGTGACGTCCCAAGTCGCAACTTTGTCACCCATATATCGTGCCTTGACGGCCCCCCCCGTCGACCAACAGGAAATTCGGATAGAATAATCCGATGTGTACCGATGCTGGATCTGCGATTTCCCATGATCCCCCGGTTGCGCTCGAACTCGACACGCTCGCGTGATCCCGGACTGTGATCGTGGCATTCTCGGTTGCGAAGAAGCCCAGTACGAGATCGACGTCGGCATACCCGCGAAGCAGCCAATCGTCGCTGATCGGGACATCGCGCCCAACCCGGTCGATGCGGGCGATTGTCGCTTCCGCTTCCGACAGGGCCGCCGACGTCCCCAAGGTCAAATCCACACCCTCGAAGTTACCGCCGATCGCTAGCTCACGAGTGATGATCAATCGCCCACTATCACCCATGCTCCACGCCACCGTGTGGTTTCCAGGCCCTGACACGTCCCCGGCGAGGAGTGTAACGCTTGCATCGTCACCCACAGCAAGATTCGTCGATTCAATGCAGACGTTGCTGGCAAAGTCAATCATCCCGAAATGGTCCCCCAAAGAAATCGACGAGTTTCTGAGATGCCCCTGTGAATGAACGAAACATGGTGTCCCTTGTACTTGGAGGCTGGGACGAGATCCATCCCGTCGGTCACGCCATGAACACTAAGGATCGTGTTGTTCCCGGCGACCCCGTCCTCCACTTTGACGGCGAAGTTCGCCACCGGCGTCCCCGCACCGATCGACTTCCGCAATCCCCCGTCGCCGACGGTGAGATCCTCCCCTGACGTGATGAGCAAGAACCGATCTGCAACCCCGCTCGTCCCTTCGAAGGAGTAGCACGACCTGCTTCCGCCCACCTGAATGTGGCTGAACATCTTCAAATGCTTCACGGCGTCATTGGCGCCGGGAGGCTGTAGGGCGTCCCAGTGATCGGGGTTGTTCCAAATCCCGCTCGCGTTCGACGTCCAATTGATCTCCTCCGCGCGTGCCAACCCAATAACCATGCTGCTCGCGAGCAACGCGCGCAGAAATACCGTTGTTTTCCTTGTGACTCTTGACATGCTATAATCCTCTTGGTTGACGCCCCGCCGCGCAAGCGGCAGGGACTCACTCAGGGCAGTCGTGGCGTGCCGCGCCGCGTCTGCCCACTTTTCTATTTCACGGCGTCACACTAACGCCGCGACCATGTTTGGACTGGCTCGTTGAGAGGGCACCTCCTTTCCACTTACGCGCGCCCTACGGAACCGACTCGTCCGGTCCCGTGAACACGTTCAGAAACAAGTCAAAATCCTGTAAATCGACGTCCTTATCGCCGTCGAAATCCCCGCGATCACAGTCCCCGAGAAGCCCGCCGTTCGGTTCATCGCTGCTCGTGGCGACACACAGCTGCATGGCCCGCGCGTCTCTCATGTCGATATACGAGTCTCCATCGAAATCGCCGCGGTTCGCGACGCGCCTCAGAAACAGAATCGCCGTATCACCGAGGCTGTTCACGATCGATCGCCAGATTACTTCGCTCCGATCATTGATTGGCGCGTCAGCTCCGCTGGATTGATCCTCGGACGACAGCTTATAGAATTGGTCATCCCTGAAAAGCCACCTGATCCAGTTCCCGCTATCGTCGTCGAACCGTGCGAAACTGATCTCGTCAAGGTTGTTAATCGTCGCTGCACGCCCGTCGTCGGTGATCACGCTTACGTTTTTTCCATCCCATAGCTCAATCCCGACATCTGCGCTTCCCCAGACCACCCGCCTCGCCTCGTTTATGTCGGTCCCGGCAGGTTCGAACGTGGCACCGCTCAATTCCGACGTCATCCCATCGGAATAGAACATGATCGTTGAAAGCCACGGCCAAACGCTGAAATCGAAGCGCGTCCAGGCGATGTCGCCGCGCGTATTAATCCTCGGGATCTGGTTCGCTACCTCGTCATCAGTTATCTGTAAAGTGCTCCCTTGTCCGGTCAGAAAAACCTCCACATCATCAAAACTACCCGAGAAATCGTGCGCCCAAACGATCTGATTCGCATCATTGATCTTCGGACTTTGGTGCACCGGATAGGGTGTTTCGACGGTTATCACCGCGCCATTCTCCCAGAGCACGAGTTCGCAATCAAGGTTGAAATACGACTCGCAGCGCATCCACGTCACGACCGAGTTGTTGTTGATCGACGGGTTGATGTCATATCCGCCGTCGTCGCTGATCTTGCGGATTACCCCGTCGCTGTACAGCCACACGTCGCTCACATCGGGCGGGAAAGACTAGGACCACACCACCTCAGAACGGTTATTAATCTCCGGCCGAGAGTGGATGCCCAAATCGTTCGCTAGGACGACTACTTCGCACCCTTCTGGAATCTGGTCGCTCGCCGGAGTCGTTCCCACCGTCAGCAACAGGGTCGTCACTATGAGCATACTTCGCACGGTTCACCTCACATTACACAACTGGGCACGAGCATTTCAGGCCCAGTGAACGCCTCATCAAACGAGGCAAAGTCATCCAAGTCGACGTCCCCATCCCCGTCGAAGTCTCCGCGAGTACACGCGCCGAGTAAACCGCCCGGTGGACCGCCAGCTGTCGAAGTGAAGCAGAGTTGCATCGCG
>JAJDDU010000190.1 GCA_029260155.1 Phycisphaerae bacterium
GGGGGTGAGCGCGGCGTTCGTGGACTACGATCGTGACGGCTTGCTCGATCTTTGGGTGGCCAACTATGTGGAGTGGGCGCCCAACCGGGAACCCATGTGCTACGACACGACGGGCCACCGCGACTACTGTTCACCGGAGAGCTCGCCGCCGTCCATGAGTGTCGTGTATCACAACGTGGGTGGCGGCCGGTTCGAAGATGTGACCTTATCTTCGGGCGTCGGAGCGGTAAGGGGCGCCGGGTTGGGCGTCGTGTGCAGCGATTTCGACGACGACGGACGGGTGGACGTGTTTGTGGCCAACGATCAGACGCCGGGTTCGTTGTGGGTGAATCGGGGAGACGGGACGTTTGAGGACTCCGCCGCGCTGCGTGGTTGCGCGTACAGCGGTGACGGGTTGGCGATAGCCGGGATGGGGACTGCAGCTGAGGACGTGGACGGCGACGGCGATTACGATTTGATCCTAACGAATATCCGCAATCAGGCGCATCTTGCCCTGCGGAACGACGCCAAGTTCTTTATCGATGTCAGCCATCAGTGGGGGTTCGGCGGTTGGGGCGTGCCCTACACGGGTTTCGGCATTGCGATTTTCGATCAGGATCACGACGGGCGGCTCGACGGTTTTGTCGCCAATGGTGCGGTCGAGCGGCGCGGCACTGTGCTGCGCATCGGACGTCCGTTTGTGGAGCCGAATCAGTTTATCCGCCGAGGCGACGACGGTCGGTTTCGTGAGTGCGGCGCCGAAGTTGGGCTGCCGATGAAGCCGTTCGAGATGAGCCGCGGTGCGATCATGGGCGACTACGACAACGACGGCGACATTGACCTCTTGGTGACGAACAACCGTGGTCCGGCGTGCTTGCTGCGAAACGACGCCGACGGGAGAAACGCGTGGGTGATGCTGGACCTTGTCCCGGTGGGCGGCGGGCGTCACGCGATCAATGCCCGCGTCGAGGTGCTTGCCGGTGGCGCGAAATACCATCGTGAGCTTCGGCCGCACTCAGGGTTCTTGGGGAGCAACGATCCGCGGATTCACGTGGGCCTAGCGCAGGCAGCGGCGATCGATCGTCTCAGCGTTCGCTGGCCCGACGGTACGCGCGAAGTCTGGACGGACCTGCCCGTGAAACGACATATTCAACTGCACCAAGGACGAACACCTGAGTACACCACGAAGGATGACCTCAGTGCCAAGTAAGCCAGCCCGTCGTCGGCGTCTAGGACTTGGCGCGATGTTGCTTTTCGCTCTGCTCGTCGGCGGGGGAGTCGCGTTCGCGTCGTTCGTATGGCTTGGACGGCAGCCTGCTGGGGAGAACGCGAAAGTGCCACCCGTTGTCACTTCCGACCCGCCCGCGCCGGTCTACGCGTCCAACGAGGAGGGAGTCCGACGGGCGAGCGTTAATGCCGAATTGCTCTCGGCGTGGTGCGCAGCAGCTGGTCTGCCCGCTCCGCCGGTGCTCGATTCGGCGGAACCGATCGTTGCGGACACGCTCATCGAGGCGTTGCGCAACGCGGCAAGGCGACCGGGAGCGGAGACGTTTGGGCGCTTGGGCAGGATTAGCGAGCACGTCAAATCGCACGACAGCGCGATAGAGTACTTCAAGCGTGCCGCGTCGGCTGACCCTGGGGACTTTCGTTGGGTGTACCATCTCGGATGCGTCTTTCAGATAACGGGACAGGCGGACGAAGCCATCGCGGCGTTCGAGCAGGTACTCGACCTGAACGCAGCGTACGAGGTGACCCACGCGCGTCTAGGGCAACTCAAGCTGGAGACGAATCGGGACGAGGAGGCGGCGGTGCACTTCCGCCGTTACGCCGAGCTACGTCCGCGAGACAGTCTCGGCCACGTCGGGCTCGGGCGTCTGGCCATTCGTCGCGGCGATTTCGAGACGGCGTTGAACCATCTGCAAGAGGCGATGAAATGGGGCGCCAATGACTTCCAATGTCACTACAACCTTGGTAGAGCGTATGCCGGTCTGGGCTTCGAAGAACCGGCCAAGAAGCACTTCGCCATCTGCAAGGAGCTGCCCAAAGGCGCTTGGTTTAAATTCCGAGACCCGCTTGCTCAGGAATTGCACGCCAGCACGGGATCGATATCGTTGGCGATAGCGGAATTTGAACGGTTGAAGAACTCCGAGGACTGGCCCCGCTTGGCTGTGTTGGGTGAGCGAATCCTGCTGCAGCGTCCGGCGGACACGGCGCTTCTTCGCAACCTCGCGCTGATCTATGCGAAGTTGACCCGGTTCGACGAAGCCGAGGAGGTAATCCGTCGTGCGATAGAACTGCAACCGTCAGACGAGAGGCTGCACTTCGCGCTGGCCCGGGTGCTGTTCTTCGCGCAGGATCACAAATCTGCGCTCACGGCGATTGAGAACGTGCTGAATCTGAACCCAAACGACGCTGCCGCGCATAGTATCCGAAGCCGCTGCCTGTTTGTCGTCGGGCGACACGGTGAAGCTGTCACGGCCATGAAACGAGCATTGGAGTTGAAACCCGACAGCGTTGAGAGCCTCTATTTGCTGGCGGAGATGTTGCGTCAGAGCGGGCGGGAACCTGAAGCCATATCTTACTACGAGCGCGCCCTCGAGTTGGAGCCACGGTACACACCCGCACGGGAGCGATTGCGCGAATTGGGGCAGGTCGACTAGCGCATCGCCCCGTAGTCGATCGGGCTACGGATGTCGATTCGCGGGAGCGCGCAGGGGCTGACGTCGGGGTACTTCTGGGCCGCCCCTGTGTTGAACAGGACGGTGCGCTCGTCCGGCTTTAGCCAGCCTGATTCGACGAGGCGTTCTGCGGCCAGCACGCAGGCGGCTGCCTCTGGACACACGGCGATGCCCTCGGCTGCACAGGCACGGGCCATTGCAGTGGGAATGTCACCGTCTGGCACTGAAATGGCACACCCACCGCTGTCGCTGATTGCGTCCAGGATCATGAAGTCGCCGATGGCCGACGGCACGCGCAGACCGGACGCGCATGTGGCTGCATCTGCCCACGGGTCGGCGAATCGCTCGCCCTTGTCAAACGCTCGGACGATGGGCGCGCAGCCGTCGGACTGAACAGCCACCATCCGCGGCATGTTGTCGTTGTTCAGCCAGGCGAGTGATCGCACTTCGTTAAACGCTTTCCACATGCCAATGAGGCCGGTGCCGCCGCCGGTCGGATAGAGGATCGTGTCGGGCAGTTCCCAATCAAACTGCTCCGCCAGCTCCAAGCCCATGGTCTTCTTACCTTCGATGCGGTATGGCTCTTTGAGGGTCGAGAAGTCGAACCAGCCCATGGGCTCGACTCCCTCGCGGACGATGCGTCCGCAGTCGGTGATCAACCCGTTGACCAGGTAGGTGTTCGCACCGGCCAATTGGCACTCGATCTGGTTGATCACGGGCGTGTCGTCGGGCATGAACACGAATACTTCAGCGGCGGCGCGGGCGCCGTAGGCTGCGAGCGCTCCGCCCGCGTTGCCGGCGGTGGGCGCGGCGAAACGATCGAGACCGAAGCGTCGCGCCATGCTCACGGCCATTGCCATTCCGCGAGCCTTGAAGGATCCGGTCGGCATCTGCGATTCGTCCTTGATCCACAGGTCCGACATGCCGATTTGATCGCCGAGCGCCGGTGCGGGCAGTAGCGGTGTCATCCCCTCGCCCAGGCTGATGCGTTCGTCCTGCTCGCCGACGGGTAGCAGTTCTCGATAGCGCCACATGTCTGGGGCCCGGCTTGCAATGTCGTTCCGATCACAGGCCTGCGCGATCGCGGGCAGATCGTATCGCACCCACAGCGGCCGCGCTTCGTGCACGGTTTGCACTTGCTCGGCTGAGAGCGTCGTGCCGTCGATCGCAGACTCAAGATGTGTCACGAAGCGGTCCATTGCCCGGGGATCGTGGGCAGTTGGTCGCATCCTGTCAAGGCACATCGTTCGGCGAAAACGTAGGACGGTCGGACGTTTCTATCGCGGTGCGGGTGAAACGCGCCCTACATTGCAGGGCGCGGGCGTTCGCTTGTGGTTAGCCGCGTGTGAGTCCGAGGGCGCTGGCGGAGGCGTAGTTTGCGGTGTGGGTGATCGAGAGCAATACGTCGTCGATTGCCTTCGTCGCGGCGATGCGGGCGCACTCGCCGGTGAGGGTCACCAGCGGCCGGCCGAGTGGGTCGTTGGTGATTTCGATATCATGCCAGCTGATCTCGCCCCGCCACCCGGTGCCCAACACCTTGAGCACGGCCTCCTTGGCAGCGAATCGACCGCTGATATGCGAGACCGGCTCTTTGAACTGAGCGGCACGTTCGCGCTCCGCCTGTGTGAGGATCCGCTCTAGGAATCGGTCCGGGTGTTTCTCCAGGATCGAGGCGATTCGCTCGCATTCGATGAGATCAATGCCATGCGCGACCACGTTCATGCAGACGAGCCTACCGGTCGCGTTTGTTGTGGACAAGGCGCCGCCGGTGGATTATCCCCATGACACGTCGTGACGCGGTTCGCTTTGACCCATTCGTGTGTCACGATTATACATGCGTATCGAGCCATGAGTGAAGTATTCGCACAACGAGATGCGTCGATGAACGCGGACGAGCTTCTGCGCGACCTGACCGAGCCGCAGTTGGAGGCCGTCACGCACGCGGAGGGTCCGCTGCTGCTGCTTGCGGGCGCCGGCAGCGGAAAAACGCGCGCCATTACCCGCCGCGCCGCCTACCTCGCAGCCACCGTCACACGGCCTTGGAACGTGCTGGCCATCACCTTCACGAACAAGTCCGCCAACGAGATGAAGGAGCGCATCGTCGCACTCGGCGCCGGCGAGGACATGACGGTCTGCACGTTTCACTCGCTGTGCGCACGCTCACTGCGCATTCATCACGAGTCCGCCGGTCTGCCGCCAAACTTCACGATCGTCGATCAAGCCGACCGGCGACAGCTCATCAAGAAAGCTCTTGAGCGTGTGCAACTCGCGGCTGAGAACTGGCGCGCCGCTGCCGAGACACGAATCAGTCGCGCCAAAAACGCGATGCAATCCCCCGCCGAAATGGCGGAAGCAGCTGGGTACGACGACAAGACCGTCGCGCGCATCTACGCTGCCTACGAGGACATCTTGGCGGAAAACGCGGGGTTGGACTTCGATGATCTGCTGTTCAAGCTGGCCCGCTTGCTGCAAGAGAGCGAGGAGGTTCGCTGCAAGCTCGCGGATCGTTTTCGCTACATTCTGATCGACGAGTATCAGGATACAAACGCAGCCCAGTACCGCATCGCCCATTTGATCGCGCGGGACCACCAGAACATCATGGTCACCGGTGATCCCGACCAATCCATCTACAGTTGGCGTGGGGCGGACATCGGCAACATTCTCTCTTTCGAGCACGACTATCCCAACACCAAAACCGTGCGACTCGAACAGAACTACCGCTCCACAAAGAGCATCCTCTCCGCAGCCAGCGCGCTCATCGACGCCAACGTCGGTCGCAAGAAAAAAACGTTGTGGACCGAGAACGCGGAAGGAATGCCCGTCCGCGTGCTCACGTGTGACACCGGCTCACTCGAAGCGGAACGTGTCGTCACCGAAATCGCGTCACTGATAGCCCAGGGCCGTCGTCCCAGTGAGTTTGCGATCTTCTACCGCACGAACGCCATGAGTCGCGCCTTGGAAGAAGCGTTCTTCGTCTCGGGGGTCTGCTATCGCATCGCGCGCGGGACCGCCTTCTACGCGCGCAAGGAAATCAAGGACATCCTGGCCTACCTGCGTATCATGGTGAACTCCGCCGACACCGTAGCCCTTGAGCGTGCGATCAACACGCCGCCGCGCGGAATCGGCAAGACGACGATTAATAAACTTAAGCAGTTCGCCGAGCAGCAAGGGTGCCCGCTGTACGCCGCGGTGATGCGTTTCGGTGAATGTGGTCTCAGCAAGCGCGCCGAAAACTGCATCAAGTCCTTCGCCGAACTCCTGCAGACTCTTCAAGCCCTCGCCGACGGCTCCGCCCGTGACGCCATCGAGCAGGCAGTGAGCCGCTCTGGACTCATGGCCCAATTCACCGAACAGAAGGATGTCAACCCCGAGCCGCTGGCCAACGCCAACGAACTCGTCAGCGCAGCCGAGGAGTTCGGCCGGGCCAACCCCGAAGCCACCCTGCTGGATTGGCTGACATTTGCCAGCCTTTTGGGCGATGAGGACCTTTCGCGGGGTCAATCCGAGGCGGTATCGCTCATGACGCTGCACGCTGCCAAGGGGCTTGAATTCCCCTGTGTGTACATCGTCGGGCTCGAAGAAGGGCTGTTGCCGATGGTTCGCGGCGCGACGGACATCGACCAGGAGGAGGAGGAACGCCGCCTGTTCTTCGTCGGCATGACGCGTGCCATGGAGCGGCTTACCGTGTCGCATGCGGTGTGGAGAATGGTGCGTGGCGCAACGCTGCGGGCAACGCGATCAGTTTTCCTCGACGAACTGCCCGGTGATGAAGTAGAATGGGTGGACCGGAGCAGGAACGGAGCGGATCGCAATCGGCGTGAGCCTCAAGCGTGCGTCCGTGACGACTTGCATCTGTGGGCGGTGGGAACGCTCGTGCGTCATCCCGAGTACGGGATCGGGCAGGTCATGTCTATGGGCCGCCGGGCGGGTCGTACCCACGTCAACGTGCGATTCGAGGACGGACGCGAGCAGCCGTGGTTGCTCGAATTCGCCAGTGATCTCGAGCGCGTGGACTTCGACGAAATTGGCTGATCGAAAGGATTCGTAAGATGCGTCATGCCGTGATCATGGCCGGCGGAGCGGGGACGAGGCTTTGGCCGGCAAGTCGGGCGGTGCGCCCCAAGCAGCTTCTCCGTCTGTTCGGGGGCAAGAGCCTGCTGCGACAATCCTACGAGCGTTTGGCGGCGCTCTTACCTCCAGAGTCGATCTATATCATCACCGGCGCCGCCCACTTGGACATGGTGGCTGAGGAGTTGCCCGAGATTCCCAAGGACAATCTCTTCGGCGAACCCGTCGGGCGCGACACGGTCAACGCGGTCGGCCTCGCAGCCGCCATTCTCCGTGCGCGCGATCCGGACGGGCAGATGGGCATCTTCACCGCCGACCACATCATCAATCCCGTTGACACGTTTTGCGGCGCGGTTGACGCAGGTTTCAGCGTGAGCGCCGACCACCCGGACGCCCTGGTGACCTTCGGCATTAGGCCCGCCGGCGCGCACATCGGGTTCGGATACGTCAAGCGCGGAGATGCCGTTGCCGACGGTGTTTTTGAGGTCAAGGAATTCACCGAGAAGCCCAATGTCACCGACGCAACGCGCTACGTCGCGAGTGGAAAGTACTATTGGAACAGCGGAATGTTCGCTTGGCCCATCAAGACGATCCTCGCGGAGATCGAGAAGCACCTCCCGCATTCGTACGAAGGGTTGACGGAATGCGGGGAGGCGTGGGACACGCCCAAGCGCGACCAGGTTGTCGACTCCATCTACCCCGAGCTTCTTAAGATCTCCATCGACTTCGCCGTGATGGAAAAGGCCAAGCGCGTCCTGGTCGTCGAGATGAACTGCCAGTGGGTGGACGTGGGTTCGTGGACCGCGCTCGAGCAGGTCGTCGGGGGCGACGCGGCCGGAAATGTCGCGGTGGCTGCAAACAACGTCAACCTGGGCTCGCGCGGCAACATCATCGTCGCCGACGACGGACACCTCATCGCCACCATCGGGGTCGACGATCTTGTGATCGTTCAGTCCGGTGACGCGACGCTCATTTGCACCAAGCGCGACGCACAGGGAATCCGCGAACTCGTGGCCAAGATCAGCGAACAATACGGCAACAAATATCTCTAGCGAAACCGCGATCTCAACATGAGCGCAAGATTCATCGGTATCGATCATGGAACGAAGCGCATCGGCCTTGCCGTCAGCGATCCGCTCGGATCGATCGCCTCGCCGCTTGTGACCCTCGTGGCTGCAGGCAAGCCGCAAGAGCAGGTCCAGCGCGTGATCGACGCTGCGACCGAACAGTTCGACATCGACGAGTGGGTTGTCGGGCACGCCATCCATATGGATGGAACCGAGGGACCGCAGGCCCAAGTGTGCAGCCGTTTTGCGAAACTGCTCGAAGCCGCCACGGGCGACCCCGTTCACCTCTGGGACGAGCGTCTCTCATCCGCCCAAGCTGACATCTTCCTTGCCGAGGGCAACCTCACCTACAAGAAGAAAAAGGCCCGCCGCGACATGCTCGCGGCCCAGATCATCCTTCAGTCGTTTCTCGACGCCCGTGCGAATGACGAATGGCCTGCGTCAGCGGGTGAGTCGAATGCGGATTGATTTCGCGTCCCACAGCGCCAAAGCGATGGGCCACCCATGTGTCGTGTTCCCGTTTGGCATTTCGCAAATTGACCGGCGACTCCGGCGTTCCTAGAATCCGTTTCCATGTCCGGCGACACAAACAGCAGCGAGCCCCGAGACCACGCGCGAATGCCCTTCGGCGACCATCTCGAAGAATTGCGCGTCTGTCTGATTCGCGCACTCGCGGGCACGGCCGTCGCGACAATTATCTCGCTCATCTTCGCAAAGCACATTTTGCGATTCATCATCACGCCCGCAATCATCATCCTCCACGCACACGGCGAACGCGCCGAGCTGCTCGCGCTGAGCCCGCAAGGGCCTTTCATTCTTTACCTCAAGGTCGGTCTTCTCAGCGGCCTCCTCGTCTCAGCCCCCTGGGTCATGCATCAGTTATGGATCTTTGTCAGCACCGGGCTATACGCACGCGAGCAACGCTTCGTTACACGGTTTGCGCCCGTCTCCGTCGGACTGTTCGCCGCCGGAGTCAGCTTCATGTTCTTCATCGTCCTACCGATCATGCTGAACTTCTTGGTTGAGTTCAACCAAGGTTTCAAGCTGCCGGAAATCAAGCCCGGCTTGGTCTACAGGGCGCTGATACCGGACTCAGCATTGCCTCCCGCGCCGACCGACGTTCAACTGGGGCTAGCTATTCCCATCGTCGACACACCGCCGGTCGATCCGCCCGTCGGTGCTGCCTGGTTCGACAACCAGCGGGGCACGTTCAACATTCAATCCACCACGGGCACGCTTGCAACGTCGCGTCTCCAACCCGCCGGCAGCGCCCGTGCAATCAGCAGTCAGTATTCAATCCAGGACTACGTGTCCATGGTGTTCGGCCTGTCGCTGGGTTTTGGACTCGCATTCGAGCTGCCGGTGCTCGTGGCCTTCCTCGCAGCCACTGGACTCGTCTCTACGACGGACATGGCGCGGGCGCGAAAATATGTGATCCTCGGAATCGTCGTCGGGGCCGCCCTCCTCACGCCGCCCGATCCCATCAGTCAGGTCCTTCTTGCTGCGCCCATGTGTGTGCTCTTCGAATCCGGGCTTTACGTAGGCCGTATTTTTGAGCGCCGTGCGGGCACCGCCTGATATTCTGCGGCAGGTCCGGCTGTTCTCCGAACACCCAGTTATTCTGACGCTCGTTTTTGACCGATAAGCCACTCAGCCAGCGCGTCTGAAGGGACCGGGCACAGATTGGGAGATTTCGGCATGAAACCTATCGTAGCTGCGATGATCATTCTTCCTCTGACGGTGTCGTGCGGGCTGCCGATCGATCAACTCGTGGGGTCGGTCCTCAGCCGAACGCAGATTCCTCCGCGCGTTTTGTTGTTGTGCGCGCCCATTCTCCGTGACGTCGACATCGAGGCCATCGTCATCCAAATCAACGCCGGGCGGGACGAGGGCGTCTCGAAAACCGCGGCCATCACAGTGTCCGGCACGACGTGCAACGAGACTGCGACGGAACTCCTGGCCATCGCAACAAGTTCGGAATCAACGACGGAATCCGAAACGGGAACCTCGACAGAGCCCCTCATCGAATTCAACGCTCTCGACGCCGCAGTCTACGAGACGAATTGCACGAATTGTTACATCGCGATCATCGATGCCCTCTACGATAACTGACGCGCACTGCATGCGATCGGAGTCGGCGCGTTTTCGTACGAGGCAGGAGTATCAAGCGTGATCACAGATTTCGCCGAGCAGCCCGTCAAGGTGTCGAGTTCGGAGAGACGTTCCATCCGCAGGCTGGTGCCAACCGACGGCGCGATGCCCGCGCAGGTGTTTACCGGAGACGGCCGAACGCATGAGGCAGTGGTCGGGGACGTCACCGCGAACGGCGTTCGGTTGATTGGGTCATTACCCGTCACCATCGGGGACCAGGTTCGCTTGCAACTTCACCTCGACCCGCCCGGCGACCCGTTCGACACCAACGCGGTTGTGACCAGCCACGACACCAGAGCAACCGGCGCGCACTTCACCCGATAGGTCGCAAGAGAGACCTGCCGCAAAGCCACGCGGATCAGCGAGGGTTTCCCAGCGGGCGTCGTCGTGTATGATTCCGGCAGGGCCTCTTGGAGACAGACTGATGGCATCGGCTGGGTTCCCCGAATTCGTGAAGCAGCTCCCGCGAGCGGACATTCCCGTGCCCGGCGTGCGCGGATGGTTGTCCCAAGCGGCGGACCATCAAATCGTCTTTTTCGACATTGACCCCATCGGCGAGATTCCGCCGCACAGTCACGGCGATCAGTGGGGGGTAGTCGTGGAAGGTGAGATGGAGCTGACAATCGGCGGCCAGACACGGCGATACGGTCCCGGCGACTCGTACCACATACCAGCGGGCGTTGTACACGGCGCCACGTTCCTCACGCACTTTAGAGCCATCGACGTATTCGCCGATGTCGATCGATACGGACCAGCCGCCTCGACCGCGTGACAGGCGGGGCGCGTAACACATTCAGTGGCATCCACGAGGTCATGATCCGTAGATGGCGTAATTCGAGGTGGCAGCGGTTTTTCCTTTCTCTGCGTCAATCTAGCGCGCCGGGATACTGAATCTTTCCTACAGAGTCGGGGTGTCCTGTTGCTCGTCAAGGACGAACGCGATGAGGGTGTCGCCTGGATCGGGCTCTGTTTTGGACTCCGGCATGATGACGTGGAGGCGTCTATCGACGTCGATTATGAACAAGGGGATTGCCGATTGGCCGTAACGCTCGCGAAAGGCTGCGTAGTCAAATTCGTCGGAGATGCGTGTGGCTTTGGCGATGAAACCGGCTGCGTAGTTTCGTTCCATGGTGGTGTGGTTGGCTTGCTCGTCGAATAGCCACCGTCCGTGCAGATGCTTGTGTTCTGTGTCCTTTGATCCTTGTGGTTCGGGTGGCAACTGGTAGCAACCCGCGCTGCCGAACACGCGGCTGAACCGCTGGACCGCTAGGATGTTCACTCCGTCGTTGGGCGTGGTGGCGAGAAAATGCCCCAAGCCACACGGATTGATTTCCTCTATTGCCTGGTCCGCCAGAATGCTCCGCGAATAGGTTGGCAGGCCGGCCATGCGCGCCGCCTGCGTGTGGTCTCGGTTGCTGTCCACGAGTAGTACGGTGAATCCTTCGCGCTGTAGTAGCGACGCGATCTCTCGGCACCATCCTTGGGCTCCGACAAACAAGACGCCCTGCGGATTTGATTCCGCGACGCCGAGCAGTCGGGCGACGAGGGGCGCGCTGAGCCCGTACACCGCGACGGTTGTGATGATGGTCATGAAGGTGGCGGAGGCGAGTACCCCGGCGTCTTGGTAGCCTTCTGATTCGAGGCGCATCGCGAAGACCGATGAAATAGCAGCGGCCACGATCCCGCGCGGTGCCATCCAGGCGAGGAACAGGCGCTGCCGGACGGTCAACGGAGATCTCAGCGTCGATACGAACACGCTCAAGGGTCTGGCGACGAGCACGAGCACTGTCACAAACAACAAGCCGGTACCTGCGGACTGGGTCAACGTGGAGAGTTCCAGTCGCGCTGCGAGTACAATGAACAATCCGGCGATGAGCAAGACGCGCAGGTTTTCCTTGAATTCGACGATGTGCTCGATGTCGGCTCGCTTCTGATTGGCCAGCGCGAAGCCCATTACGGTGACCGCAAGCAAGCCTGACTCGTGCTGAAACGCATTCGCGAGCGTGAAAGTTCCGACGACGAGCATGAGCGACACGGCGCTCTTGAGATGGTCGGCGATCCAGTAACGCTGTAGCGAGATGACCAGGATGGCAGCTGCGGTGAGTCCCAACCCGCCGCCGAGGACGACGGTCTTCAGCACGCCGACCACTACGTAGTGTGTGGCTTCTGCGGCTTCGCCGATCAGAATTACCTCGAAGATGAGGACGGTCAGCGATGCGCCGATGGGATCGATCACGATGCCTTCCCATCGGAGGACCGGTCCGACAATGCCTGCGGGGCGAATGTGACGCAACATCGGAGCGACGACGGTTGGGCCTGTCACTACGAGAATGGCGCCGAGCAAAGCGGACAGGGATGGGTCCAAACCCAGGATGAAATGAGCGGCGAGCGCTGTAACTGTCCAGGTGATGGCTGCGCCGATGGTGACGAGATTCCGCACGAGCGCGCCGACATCCGGCAGCTCTGAGACCTTGAGCGTCAGGCCTCCTTCGTACAGGATCAGCGCGACGGAGATTGAAACGATCGGAAAGAGAAGCGACCCGAAGATTTCGTCCGGATCGATCCAGCCGGTGACGGGTCCGGCGATCAGCCCGAACCCGAGCAAAACCAGAATCGAAGGCAATCCGACCCGCCATGCCAGCCACTGGGCGCTTACACCTGCGACAATGATTCCGGCGAGCAGTGTGAGTACGCTTTCAGGCATCTCGCACCTCGCGCGGTGTCACCGCGTTTGATATCAGGCCAAGTGGTTGGCTTCACGCACGTGCGGTGGAACCGGGTTCAGATCCCAGATCAGCCCGACGGCAGACAGCATGCGCAAGCAGTAGTAGGTGATGTCGATCTCCCACCAGTAGAACCCCTGGCGCGCGGCGCCTGGATAGTAGTGGTGGTTGTTGTGCCATCCTTCACCCAAGGTGAGCAGCGCCAACCAGACGTTGTTGCGGCTTTCGTCCTTGCTCTTGTAGCGTTTGGAGCCGTACATGTGTGTCAGCGAATTGATCGTAAAAGTCGCGTGTGCCACGCACACCGTCGAGATGAAGAATCCCCAGATCAGCATTTGCCAACCGTTGGTGTCAAGTGCCGGTACCCACGCCTCAAGGGCGACCCCGAGAAGAAACATGCACACGCCGAATAGCACCGGAACGACGTTGTCAAAGCGATCAAGAAACCGAAGCTCGGGGAATTTGGCCAGGTCTTTGACTGCGGCGATGTTCGTCGCGAAGTTCTTCCTGGACGTAATCCATCCGACGTGACCCCAGAAGAAGCCGTGCTGGAGTACGGAGTGCCGATCGTCTACTTCGTCGGAGACGCGGTGGTGGTGCCGGTGGTGCGCTGCCCACCACAGCGGGCCGCGTTGCACCGCGCAATTGCCCGCGACGGCGAAGATGAACTGCCCGGCGCGTGAGGTTTTGAACGCGCGGTGGGAGAAGTATCGATGGTAGAACCCCGTTATTGCGAACATCCGAAACAGGTACATGGCCAGCGCGACGGCAACTGCGATCGGGCTCCAGCCGACCCAAATGACCGCCAAGCAGGTTACGTGCAGACCCATGAACGGCAAGATCCGATACCAGTCAACGCGAAACGTCTCTTCGGCATCGGGATCGGTCGTCTTACTCAGCGCTTTGTTGTCAAGCCATCCCGCCATGGAATGTAGAAGCCAACTGAGATGACTCTGCGTGGAAGTTGCCCCGGCGTCTGTCTCAGAAACCTCTGTGTTCACGCCAGGGCCGTCCTCGGAGACGCTCGGCTTTCTTGGGGGGGTAGCGACTACCATAGTATTCTCTCGGAGTTTTAGGGGGGACCTTCCATACCCGCACCGCAGACGCGCACACAACGGCATCGACGGCACCAACCGCACCGTCCGGCATGATACCGCCGATTCAGCCACACGCAAGCGTAAGCTGTGGCGGTCCGTGCGGGGCGATTGCCTCAAGGAGGCGTTCCCGAATGACAATTTCGGACGATTCTGGTAATATCTTGGTGGGGCTGGGGCATCCCGTACGTTTCGGCCGAGGGGTCGGATCGAGGGTCTATTTCGAGGGGTTGCAAGTGCACATCAAACCTGTGTTCGCAAGATTGCCGGTCAGCGTGATCTTGAGTGTTCTCGCGGTTTCCGTCTGCGTTCCGGCGGTGGTCGGACATGGTCACGTTCCGTCGTGGCTGGACGCGGCGGCACTCGATCGCGGTCAGCACGTTGCGGTTCACCACGCTCGGGTCATTCGCAACCGAGGGGCCGTGAACGTTAGAGTTTCTGTGCGAAATGTCGCTGGCGCGGGGGATGTGGTCGTCGCGGCGATTCGCTATAGCTCGACGCTGCTCGGCCTGGCTGAGACACATCAGTTCGGCCGACTCCTTCCCACGCAGCGGCTGCAGTTCGCTCTCTACGAGAAGGCGCTGGCCGAGATGCACGAATCGGCTGATCGCAGGGATGTCGACGCGGTCGAGCGGTCCGCCGAGCGATGTCGCGATCTGCTTCGTGCGATGGGCGCCCAAGGTTTGAGTGATCGTTATCGTGTTCCGGCAGAATTGGTTCCGTTGCGCGCGGGGTCGCACGTCGAGGTCACGGTGGAGGTCGATCTGATCGAGAACGGTGTTCACCGCATGATCGAGCGGCAAATACGAATTCCCATTCAGCCCCCGCTTCCCGACGGGACTGGGCCGGCGACGAGTCTGAGATACGACGTTCGCAGCCAAGCCATACTGCCCGTGCAAGCGTCCCATGGCGAAGAGGCTGCCGCCGGCGCGACTTGGTTGGCTGGCGACCAACACCTGCACACTGTGCACTCGCTGGACGCGTTTGCGCTTGACGGCACTGTCGAGGATGTCGCCGACTACGCAGCCGTCGGCGAGCTCATCGGCTTGAACTGGATCATTACCACCGACCATTCCAACGTCCATACGGAGTGGTTCGGCACGCCGTACTACACGCCCGAGCAGTTTGCCGAAGGCGCTGCCCAGGCTGCGATCTACAGTGCAGCGAATCCTTTGCTGGCATTGTACTCGCAGGAAATGGGAGCAGGGCAGGGTGGTCTCTTGGACGTACCGTCGCACTACCTAGCCTACCCCTACTCAAGCGATTCCACAGGCTACATGGAAAACCCGTCGTCCGGTTTGCTCTTCGGACTGGCCAACTGCGAACCGGAGCAAGTCATTATCGATCGCGTGGCGGCTGCCGGCGGATTCGGATTCATCGCCCATCCATTCGAGTCGTTCGCGCTGACGTTCGCGACGTGGGACTTCGACAACGGCGCCACCGGCTGGTCCGGGCTGGAGATATGGAGCGACGCCGGCGGGCAGATCCAATCGAACGACGACGAAGCGTACATCAAATGGCATGCGCTGCTCAAAGAGATTCCCGCTCCGCAGCAGGGCGTTCTCGCGGACCGTCCCGGTTTTCCCAACGCGTTCCCGGTGGGCATCGGCAACAGCGACGCCCATGAGCCGGGATTCATCGGCGCGACGTTCACGTACGCCCGCGCCGCCGATCTCTCGCGAGCTTCGGTGACCGAGGCGTTGATGCGAGGCCGGTGCGTCGCATCGAACGGTCCGTTGCTCACCGCGACGATCAACGGAGCGCCGATTGGGGAAGTCGGCTTTCTTCTCGACTCCGACAGCGACGTTGGACTGACATTGATGACTTCAGCTGAGTTCGGCCCGACGGGGTTCTACCAGATTACGGTTTTGGTGAATGGAGACGTTCGCGTGACGATCCCGCCCACGGGCGATCCCGGCATTTCGTTGAGCTTGCTACTGGACGGGATGAATCTCAGTCCGCCGGACAAGTTTGTTACGCTTCGGGCGGACTCGGTGGACGGCACTTACCATGCACTCACCAATCCGATCTGGCTGCAGTTCACGACCCTCGGCGACGCCAACGCTGACACACGCGTCGATGCGGCCGACTTCGCCCGCTGGGTCGACTGCTTCTCCGGACCCGGTGTTCAGCGTGACCCTGCGTGCGACCTGATGGACTTCGACCGCGACGACGACGTGGACGTTCTAGATTTCGCCGGATTTCAGTCGGCGTTCACCGGGCCATAGCCATTCAAATGACGGACACTCCAGACGCCGACAAACACAATCGTACGACCGGCGGCCCCGGTGTGGTCGGCGTGCTGATGCCGATTGTTTTGACGGCCGGCCTTGCGTCGGTGATGTTCATTCTCTACTTCGCCCGCGTGCATCCGGTGCGGTACTTTCTGGACGTAACCGCGGCACGCGAGCAGTCGTTTTGGGCGTATGCGTACGCGGTGACGGCTGCGGCGGTCGGATTGGCTGTTTCGCAATTGGCTGCGATCTCCTATTGGCGAAGACACGGCGTGCGCTTCTGTTCGGCTGATCGCGGCGCGCTTTGGCGGGCGTTGTGGCCGACCGGTGCAGCCGCGTGTTGGCTGGTCCTGCTGATTGACGATCCGAGAATCAACCTGCTGATCGTCTTCTCGTCTATTGCGCTGGTTGGGTGGTCGGCTGCGCGATTCGTGGCTGGGGTCGCGCGCCTCGTGCCGGCGCGTTCATCCGACAGATGTGACGCGTGGTGGTGTGAACCGGGGTTTCTGGGGCTGTCTGTTCTGGTCGTCTTGCTGACCATCTTCCATACGCACGTTCAGATCGGCATGTACAACTCCCTTCAATACGGTAGCCCTGATATTGGCTATCACGCGGAGATGCTCCACAATGCGGTGCGCGGGCAGGGGTTGTATTGCGAGGCGTTCGGTCACCACTACTTCGGCGAACACTTCAGTCCCGCGCTCTATCTGCTGACGCCACTGTGGGCAGTCTTGCCGCACATTGAACTCTTGATGGTTGTGGGAGCTCTTGTCGTACTGAGCGGGTGCTTGCCCGTCTACGCAATGACGCGGTCGCTTGGCGGGTCACGCGTCGCGGCTTCTGCACTGGGGATGGCATATCTGCTTTACCCTTCGACCAGTCGGATCATCTATGGCGGCAGCTACGGGTTTCACGAGGTGCTGATTGCCATTCCTCTCATGCTGTGGAGTTTTCATCACTTCGCGTGTCGACAGTGGTGGCGAATGGCCGTGTTCATTGTGTTGGCGTTGTCGGTGAAGGAGAATGTGGCCATTGTCTACTCGGCTTTCGGAGTGTACGTCTTCGCGAGCGATCGACGGCAGCGATGGGGGCTTGTGCTCGGTGGTTTGTGTGCTGCGTACTTCGTCGTATGCCTCGCGTGGATTGTTCCGTCGTTCAGTTCAAGCGGTTCGTATTCCAAGACGTACCTTTACGGGCAGTTTGGCGAAACGCCCGGAGACGTTCTCCTTACGATGCTGCGGAATCCATCGCTGGTGGCGGACCGGCTGGGCTCTTGGCGGCCGTTGTGCTATGTGCTGTCACTGACGATTCCACTCTTCCTGCTTCCATTTAGGCGCGTGGTCTTGCTTGTGGCCGCACCGACATTGATCTTCACGATGCTGATGAACACGCCGAGCTTCATGTCGATACGGTTTTGGCACCAAGCGTCGATCCTCCCCGTATTGTGGTTGGCCACAGCGCAGGCAGTTGCGACGGCGGGGCGCAAGCGGTCCGCGTGGGCGGCGGTGTTGGTCTGCTCAATGGCGACGCACTATGCAATGGGCGTGTCGCCTGTGTCGCGCGTGTGGCGCAAACTTCCGCAGATGCTGCAACGCTCTGATCGATCGGAAGTGATCGAGCAGCTCGACGCAATGATCGATCCGGGCGATACGGTGCAGGCGACCGCCCGACTGGCTGCACACTTCTACAACCGCGAGCGTGTGTATCCGATGCACGCCACGCCCGCCGATCTGCCGGACTGGATTCTGGTTGACGTGGATGACGCCTTCACCGGATCCGAAAGCCGCGCGAGCGCCGTGGAGTATCTGAGCCTGATCAGTACGTCTGAACGATACGGTGTCGCGCTGCAGCGCGAGGGGATTACTGTGTTTCGGATTCGGAATCAGGCGGATCGCTCCCCTGCGGGTCGCCGCTAAACGGTCCGACCCATCGTGGGGCGTCTCAGCGTACGCCTCGTCGTTTGGAGGGAGTCCGGACAGCGTCGTAGGGGGACTTGTTCTGTTGGAGCTGGATTGACTTGCGCAGGCAGTCCATGGCTTCGTCTTTGCGGTGGGCCATCTCGAACGCTCGGGACTTCTGCTCCCAGGCGGCCGCCTCGACGTGGCGATTGGCGTGCCGGCGGGCGAGGTCGATGCGTTTCTCGACGCACTCAAACGCGGCGTCGGGCTGTTTGCGGCAGAGGTGCAACTCGGCCAGCTGCTCGTAGGCGAAGGTAATGCCGTTCCAGAATTCGGTCGCGCCGAGCGCCTCAAGGGCGGTCGTAAGATGCTGTTCCGCGAGGTCGTAGTCGCCCATGTGCGCGTGGCAGCGGCCGATGTGGGTGTGGCAGATTCCGGTGTTGACGCGGTCGTTGAGTTCCCGTGCCCAGGTGAGTGCCTGGCGGTAGAACTGTAATGCGTCGTTGTGTCGACCTTGCTGCAGGGCGATCTCGCCACGCCCGTTGTGGGGAGAGATGAGCGAAGCGGTGGCGCCTAGACTGAGCTTGATGCGGATGGCTTCCTCGAAGGCTTGGTCGGCCTCGTTGAGGCGCTCCATCTTGGAGAGGACGAAGCCCATGTTGTTGCACTGTTTGGCCAGCAGTGGGAGGAGGTTCAGTTCGGCGGCCATGTCACTGGCCGATCTTAGCAACTCGTGCGCGGGAACGTATTCGCCCATGAAGTAGTGCATCACGCCGAGGTTTCCGGTGGCCTCGACCAAACGGTAGGGATCGTCCTGCTGGCGGGCGATGGTCTGGAGCTGTTTGTGGTACTCTGCCGCTTCGTGGTGTTGGACTAGTCGCGAGTGGCAGACTCCCAGCAGGCTGAGCAACTCGACGGAATCGGGATCGTGCTTACGCCCCTCCAGCGCGTGCTCAATGGCATCTTCGTATTGGCCGGCATTGAAAGCCGCCTGCGCGGACGAGTAGTGCTCGTTGACGAACGGGCTGTTGTGCGAATCCGGAACGGTCTTGGGCCGCGAACTGTGCCCCAGTGCCGCGGCGACCTCGGTGCCGACGCGAATCTGCAAATCGATGATGTCGGCGAACGCGCCGGTTGCCCGAGTGAGCAGCGTTCCCGCGGGGCGATCCGCGACCAGTTTGGACACCGTGACCAGGACACGACCGCCGTTCACCTGGAAGCTGCCGCGGACTACCGAAGCGGCGCCCACTCGCCGGGCAGCGTCGAGCGTTTGGGCATTGCTGACCTCGGCTCCCGGCTCTGCGTACATGCGTCCAATCAGCGTCATGAGTTCCTGCCGCTCTACGACCTGCACGCCGTCGATGGTCAGGAGCGTGTTGTGAATGACCTCGGCGAGCGCGGTGGCGAGCCAATCGTGGGCGCGATTCGGAGCCAGGTTTTCAAACGGAAGAACGACAACCCCCCTGGGCGTACCGATGCCGGGCATGCGGTACGGTCCCGTGTCCGCGTCGGCGGGTCCAATCCACTCTCGTAGTTCCTGCGACAGCGCATCGGCGGACTCATAGCGCTGACTCGGGTTCGGCGAGAGGCAAGTCTCTACGAGCTGACGCATCCACTTTGGTATGGGCGGAAAGAGCGAGCGTGGCCACTCCACCGGCGCATGCGTATCACCGCCGGTCAAGTAATCCAGCGGTCCCTTGCCTCGCGTCGGCGGGTGCCCGACCAGGAGGTGGTACAGCGTGGCCCCCAGCCCGTAGATGTCGGTACGCTCGTCAAGCTCGACTGCAGCGCCGCGCTGTTCAGGGGCCATGTACTGTGGAGTGCCTTGCCACATCCCCTCCTGTGGGGACGCCCCGCCGCCGGCGCCGTGCAAGAAGTCGCTGAGTCCCAGATCGGCGATCTTGACCGAGCCGTCAGGGCAGAGGATGAGGTTGCTCGGTTTGATATCGCGGTGCAGCAATCCGGCGCCATGAATGGCCGACAAACCGTCAGCCGTCTCGATACCGATCTGCACGACCTGTGCCCACGGGAGGCAGCCCGCTGTTCGTACGATCGCGGCGAGGTCAGTGCCGTTGACGTGCTCCATGACGAAGTACCACTCGTCTCCGCAACGGTCACAGTCCAGCACGCGGGCCACATTAGGATGCTTGATGCGAAATCCGGCCTTGGCCTCTTCCACGAAACGCAGACATGCCGCTTCTGAGTACTCGGGATCGACGGTGCTCAGGATCTTGACCACGCAAGGCTCGTCCAACACAAGGTGCCGTGCTAGATAGACGCGCCCAGGACCCTTGCCACGCAGCGACGATACCAACCGATATCGATCGACGGGCAGAAGGTCGTGGTCGCGATAGTCGCTTCGATCATCGATCCGGCTCGCACAGGGGTACAGAAACCCGCAGCGAGCGCAGCGACGTACGGTGTCGCAGCGAGCGAGCGCCTGATCGGACGCACAATCGTCGACCCCGCCGGTGAGCGGGTCGCCGCAATGCGGGCACTGGTCTTGAGCGGCAGGGTCAGCCATGCTTCTGATCCATGGGCGTCAATCGCCCGTGGCGGCCTTCGCAGTCTACCCAGACCGCGGAGGCGAGTGCACAGTCGCCGAATCGCGACTTACGAAATCGTCTTGAGATTCTGGGCCAACTCAAGGAGGACCCGTGATCCCGTTTCCCGCGGAAGGTGGTGCCAGAAAGCAACCGATTCATTCGGATTCTCAAACGTCCGTGTCACGCTGCGGGCGTAAAGCAGAGGCATGATGTCGCTCCACGATACGTCTTCCGTTTCAACCCAAATCAGCGTGTGGCAGCGGCAGATCGGCGGTAGCTCCCACGTGGCTGCATAGCCTACCACGCGGTCGGACTCGGGATCCAACTCCTTCATGGTATTAGACCAACGCAACGCCGTGAGCAGTTCTCGCGGAATCGCATCAAACGAGCCTTGTCGGGGGGCCAGATCAGCGAGCTCGTGCTCGCTCAATCGCGAGGCACTGTAGACGTAGCGCAAACCCACGTCCTTGGTCGCCACCAGTGACCCGATCTGCTCGACAAGCGCTAGATCATTCTCTTCGGGGAAGGCTTCCGCGCCGATCATCCAGAGCTTCGCGTTTCGCAGCCATCCGGAGCGATCCAAATGGTTCAGCATCTGCGTGAAAGTCATGATGGTCATGCCCGTCGGCTGAACCTCGCGGATCCGCCGCGGCGTTCGCCACGCGAGCCCTTCGGACTCGGGCGGGTCTTCAACGACCTTCTCGCAACTGATGCCCATGGCGTCGGCGAGTCGTTCGAGGTCGCGTTGGGTAATGCGGGCTTTGCCGTTTTCTACTTCGCTGAGGAATTTTCCGGATCTGGAGATCGCCTTAGCGAGCTGGACCTGTGTGAGACCTGCACGAAGCCGATTGCGCCTGATTGACCACCCCACCCCGGGCTCCAAGAGCTGTTGTTTTACATCTGCCACGATTTGTATCTCTAATCCTGTGCGTCGGTTAGGATTCGGTTGACGGGTAAACACCCGTCGACCATTATGCCACGAAATCCCATTCTTCCTATTTTAACAATCATAGCGTCGCCATCGGCGTTTTTCAAGTGAGTAATCGTACCCATTTTACTCGGACGCGCTCGGGCGACGCAGCGTCGATTCTATGCAACCGGGATAATCCTCTTGACCTGAACCGAACGTCGCAATAACTTCGCGCCAGGTGCCATACTACCGGACGTGCAGCGCGTCTCGCCCTGATGGCAATTGAGGTCGTCGAACCCGGTGTCGGCGATTGCCAAACGGGACCGCGGTGGTGGCGGCCTGAGAACATCAGCCCGAGACGATGGGTCGCGGGGCTTGCCGCTGCGGGCTGACTGCTGCTTGATCAGTGTAACGTGCGCGCATCCGCCACGTATCGCGTCGTCGGCTGATACGTGAGGCCGGATCGCGCGGTGATTGGACCGGCCATGCATGCCATCACGCAAGCCATCTTGCCTACGACGGATCGACCCATGCGGGCATTCGATGTCGCGCCGTCGGTGATTCGGCAGATTGCGGCCGAGAACTTTAGTGTAATTCGCGGAAAATCCGCTCCGTGCGGTATCCGCCAGTCGTTTCGTCTCGCGTTGCCCAGGGCTACGTCCCATGGGGCTGCGGGGCGACGCGGAAATCGTTGTGTTTAGTGACCCGTGTTCTTGAAAGGAATTGACCATGTTACCTGCGGAACTATTCGAGTTCATGATGCGTGTATTGGCGTTCGCCGTTGAGACGTTCAGTGTCGTAGCCGACATCGCTGACGAAATCCCGCTGTAATTGAAAGGTGAACGAACGATGTATACAGAAGAAATTGACACGATCAGTGACATTCGAAACAACCCCAAGCACAGAGAAGCCTCCGTCTCGCTGGCTGCCCGGCCGGTCGAGGCTCCGCAGCCCGCGCGGCTTGCGTCCACCGGCCGGACGCGGACTTGGGCTACGGCGCCCGTCGGGCTTGAACTCGCGGTTGCATGACGCGCTCAATGCCGGTGCGACCCCGCCTCGGCGGCGGGGCGCTGGATGAAGACTCTGCGGAAGCGGCGCCTTCCTGTTCGGGGCGTTTGTCTTGTTCGACACCGACATCGGTTCGGCGTAGTTCGAGGTAGCCGCACAGCGCGAACAGGTTGGCCAGTTCCGCAGCCAGTTCGTTTGAGAATCGCCCATCACGACGGGTGTCGAGTCGGACCAACCGTCCGTCTCGCAGATAGGCCGTGGCGTGGTTGAGTTGCACGCGCACGCTCGGATTCAACGCGCCGGCCGTGTTGCTGAACTCACAGTCGTAGCTGTTTCTGTGTGCCCACAGGAACACAATCCGATCGGCTGTCACGAAGGTCATCACTCACTCTCCAAAATGTTCGCCTCTTATCTCGCGGATGATGCGACACACCATCGACCGTCCCCAGCGACGTGCTTGAGCGGAATCTGCTTGTCGCATGCGATATTATTGCGTAGGTAATCCACCCGTCGTTTACCCTCGGCGATGCGATCCTAGACCGTCTGGCAGGTGCCGGAAGGCGATACCTCGTGCTTCACAACCCAGGGCAGAATCCCCTTGTCAGTAAGCTGGTTACCTTACCTCCGGCGAGTGTCACAATAGCGACACTCTCGCGATTGTAAGACCGGGGCGACGCGGTAAGTGCGTTTGTGCCGGCGAACGCCGCGTGCCTAAGAGTGTCACTCCTTCCGTGTGGCAATATTGTGGATGTACCAACGCCGCTCAGCCTATAATCTATGCAGGCGGACACTCGCCGGCGCATCGGCTGTTATGGGACTGCCGTCGCGGTTGAAGCGGATGAGAATGTGTCACTGATTCCGACCGATGTAGAACCTGAAGCATGTGTGCCGGGAAGTCTGATGGCGCCGGCAGATGGAAGCGGTCGTGGACCGGGGAAGTGCGCCGCATAGACTCCGTATCAGCTGAGTGAAGGTGCCGCCGATGGCTCGTCGCAAAGAAGTACTGACAACTGGTGACGTCGCCGCGATCTGCCAGGTCGCGCCCCGCACGGTGTCGAAGTGGTTCGACAGCGGACAGCTGAAGGGTTACCGCGTTCCTGGCAGTAGAGATCGCCGGATCCCGGTCGATGACCTTATTCGCTTCATGCGTTCTCACGGGATGCCGGTGGGCGACTTGGAGACCGGCCGACCGAGGGTTTTGGTCGTGTCGCCGGACCAGGAATTTCGCGATTCGCTGCTGGAATCGCTGGACCGCAAGTCAGTTTTTGAGTGTGCGGCGGCCGGTTCTGCTTTCAGCGCGGGGCTCATGGCTGCCAAGCTTGCTCCCAACGTCATGCTCGTTGACACGGCGAGCCCCGAATTGGGGCCATTCGAAGCGTGGGTGGCCGTGCATCACGTCGAGGAGTTGCGCGAAGTGAAGATCATCGCCATAACCCGGGATCGCTCGGCCGTTTACGCGCTGCGTGAGAGCGGCTTCGATGCCTGCCTGGTTCGGCCGTTCGAGGCGCGTGAAGCGGCGGACGCGATTGACGCGGTGATTGCGTCGAATGACGTTGGCTGACGGAGAAGCTGTCAGCCGTCAGCTAATAGCCTCGCGTGTCCTGGACTGCCCCACTTGAACGATATCGCCTAAGAGCCGGCGGCGGCGAGGAACGCGGTGTAGTCGGCGAGGTCGATGTCGCCGTCCTCGTCGGCGTCCAAACAGCGGCATGAAGATGCGTATGTGAAGGGTGTCACAGGCCCGATTGCGCCGCTGAAGCATCGTTGCAGGCACGCGAAATCGAGCAAGTCAACTTCGGAATCGGCGTTCCCGTCACCGGGAACCGGGCAGGTCAGATCCAGTGTGATTCCGTATGGGATCCCCAACCCAGTGATCAGATCTTCGATGTCGGATCTGTTATCCGGCGTGTCGCCCGGAGGGATTTCGAGGTTGGCTCGCCGAATCGTCTCGGTGTCAATATCTGTCCAGTACATCTTGCCCATGGACACGTCCAGCGTGAGCATCACAGCATTCTCCAGCTGTGATGTAACAAGATCGGTGACGTTTGAACCGTCCAGATTAGCCCGCTGAATCACCAACCCCGCGCCGATCCAGTACACTTTGCGTGCGTTTAGATCGAGAGCGATGGCCGTTGGATTGTACGCGTCGAGCGCGATTACTTCTTCGATGCCCGAACCGTCCAAATTGGCGCGCTGTATCCTGTGCGTGGGGGTGATCTCGCCCCAGTACATTTTTCCCTCGTTCACATCGAGTACGATGCTCTTGAGAGTCGGCAGTCCGGCGATCAGAGGCTCCACATCAGATCCATCCAGATTAGCCCGCAGGATTTGCTTCACGTTCACCCAGTACATCTTCGCATCCTCTTCGTCGATCGAGATTCCTCTGGGAAGAAACACATCCTTTACTACCAGTGTCTCAATGTTGGATCCATCTAAACTAGTGTAGTGTTTCATGTTGATGGCATTTTATCCAAGACGGCTCGTGCGCGGCGGACTTTTTCGAGGATCGTTTCAGCTTTGGCGGTCCATTTGAAC
>JAJDDU010000020.1 GCA_029260155.1 Phycisphaerae bacterium
TTGCTCGGTCGAGTCCGACACTGCAGCGAATCGTTGGGCGGGTTCTACGTGGGTATCGCATTCGAGTCCGAGGAGCCCACACCGCGGCGCATGCCCGGATTCGCCCCGCTGCGGCGCGTCGCCTGACATACGGACGTTGGCAACCAAGGGCGGCACTCTCTCTTGACACGCGGCACATTCGGCTATGATGCACGGCATGGGTGGCGGTGCACTGGCATGCTGGCGACTTCTGCCTCAAACCAATAGTCGGTGGCTCGCACTCATCTTCTGTGCAAGCACCGTATACGCACCCGGCGCGATTTCCGCACGCCAAGTGGAATCGGAAAACTCAAGACAGCAACGCCAACGCGGTCCGCAATCAACGAACGGGCAAGAGCCCAACGAAGAATCCAATGACCAAAGAGGGCGAGACCGCTACGCGGACTTGGCACGGGCTACGGGCGGCTTCAGCTACAACGGTCCGAGCGAGTACCTCGATGAGGCCACCGAGATCCTCGTCAGTGTTACGATTCTGGCCAACCACAACCTGGCTTGGGTGACTGGGTCCGTCGCATCTCCCCCTGCGATTGAAATACCCGTTGCGGTGGATAGCACCGTCGAGCAGATGGACTTCGTCGTCAGCACGTACGCTAACGAATCGGCTGTCATGGAGGTACGTCGTCCGGACGGTTCGCTCGTGATCAAAGACCAAGGCGCTGAGTTCATCATCATCCCGACGGCACAGCGCGTGCGAATTCACTCCCCCACCGCCGGCGAATGGCGACTGAGCATATCGGGAAGGGCGCGGTTCGACGCGTTCGTCGTTGCCAAGGGCGGAATCAACCTCCAACACGTTGCCTTCCTGCCGGCCGACCCCGACGCCAAGACATTCGGACCCGAGAGAATCGGCGGCGCCCTGCCGGTGCGTCGACAGCTTCGCCTCGAAGTGGCGTTGCAGGGTGCAAGCGATCCCGTCGCCACATTGACGCTGCTCGACGGAACGCCGCTTGAAACCGTACCGCTCAAACCACGAGCCGGACGTGACGGCGTTGACAGGCCGACGCACTACACCGGGGAGGTTTTCTTCGCAGAAGCGTCAACGGGATTTGTCGTTATTGTCTCGGGCAAGGATCCGGCGGGAACGCCGTTCAGCCGTCTACTTCGCAGGGTGTTTAAGGCCTCCGAGCCTCCGGAGCAAGAAGAAACCAAGCCCACACGCAAGCACACCGAGCGACATCTGCAGAGATTCCATGCGCTCCTCAAGCAGGAGGCGAACGACAAGACGCCCGCCGTTTCGGCTTATGAGTACCTGCGAGACCTCCCACCGATCACCCGCCTGGCGCTAGCGCGCATCCTCGCGAATGATCCGGATGCCCGGATCGGATATGCCGGGTCTCAGATCCTGATCGCACAAGGGCACATCGATGAAGCCACTCCTGCTCTGGCAGCGATGATCGTCAGCGGCCGAGCCCAGACGCAACTAAGCGGGCGTATGGGCTATGACTGGGTTCACAGCGACGACGATACGCTGGCAACGCGCATGATGCTCACGATTAGTAAGCGCTTGCTCGCGCGCCTCGATGACTACGACGCGGACGAGCGCCGCAACGCCCAGGTTTTTCTCGTCGGACCACGGAGTCTGTTCACTGCTGAGGCAGCCCAACGACGAATCGACAAAATGGAAGAGACGCTGCAGGAGATCATCCGGCGAACGGCCCAACCGACGTCCGGCAAATCCCCAAGAAACTAGCCGCCTGTCGGACTCTTGGCGCGCCTTCCTCTGCGATCCGTGTCGGTTGGCGGCTGGTGATTTACGTTGTGGGTCTGCGGAATCGGTTGACGAGATCCGGACACCGATTGAAAAGATGCTCGGTGAGCGTATCCGGGCCTCCCCAAATCGGAAACAACTGACCCAATCGACTGAAGGTGTCATGCAGAATGAACCGCGCCACCGCGCCACGTTTGGCACTTCCGCTGGAGATGATCTGCAACGGGTATGCCAGATTCCCGAGGACCGGCACGCCTCCTGCCACCAACGCCGTCCAGGGCTTCTCGCGACCAGCGAGCGCACTCTGGACCAAACGATAGAGCGTATACAGAGTGCGCGCAGCCGGGCCGATCGCGATCAAGGCGATCCCGAGGAAAGGCCCGCCAATCACACCCATCATCCAGAGTACCGGCAGTATCCAAAGCTCAACAGTTTTGATGAATGGTTTCATTGCTAAGTGTGCCCCGAAGTCCGCTAGGTAGGAACTTCCCCTGTCGGCACGTAGATCGTCCCGCAACATCTCGGCGTGTGTGTCTCCCAATTGACCGCGCGCCTGCCACCGAGTGATCCTGGCGGCTACGTACTGCCTCGCTAAGTCTTCCCGGTAGCGCTGCGAGCGAATGGCTGACCAGCAGCCGCGGAACACACTGCCGAGGTCAAAACGCTTGATCGCAGCACCCACGCTACGCGCTCCAGCCGCAACACCAGACATCACCGAACGCGCGACGCGCCCGGAGTCTGAGCAATACCATCGAAAAGCACGCTCGGCGTACCAGTTCGCCGTGTCCTGGTCGATCGCCCCTGTTGCCCGACGGTAGGCGATGCTCCGCTTGTGGCGGGCCATCGATTTCCACTGACGCTGGCTTCGCTGCAACGCGTCAAGATCGACTGCGAGGTCTTGCAGTCGCTTGTCGCCGAGTTTCGTCGCCAGCGCCGGCCGACGCTGATCCACGTAGCCGTGCAGCTTCTCGACGTCTATGTCATCGAACAAAGCGCGGCCATGATGTATGCATTTGGGCAAGTAGAACGACAGGAGGGTCAGCGGGTTGATGGGGATCAACGCCGGCACACCCGATTCCAGGTCGATCCACGCCCAACGCTGCCCGCCGTCAACGTCAGGACCATCGCACATGAAGTTGTTTAGTGCTACCGGATTCCCAAGTCCTGCCTGCCAGGCGAGGCCATCCAGCCCAGCCTCGACAAGGTGCGCCTGCAGGGGTTTCATCACGCCGTAGAAGAGATCCTGAAGTTCGCTACTCCCCCGCGTGGTATATGCGTGATGCAGTGCGGTGTGACGACCCTTGACCAACTCGCAGTCCATTTCGTACGAGCTGTGTTGCGCGTTCCAGCGATGACTGTATGCGCGAGCGACACGCAGTTTTCGATCGAACCAGAACTCGGTGAGCGTCGACAGAATCCGCCGCCGCAACACGGCTGTGCGGACCGCCGCCTCACACCAAGCGTACGGATTCGGCGAACCGAGAAACAGACACTGAACGAATTTGGTCAGCCCGGACGCGCCAAAAACCTTCCGGGCAATGTCGTGTCCCGCATCGCTGCGGGAGCGATAAACGACGCCGGAACGCCCCCTGCCCAGTTCTTGGTCCTGCGCCCGCTCACAAGGGGCAGCGCGATCGACGCGCTCGTCAGTGCGCACGCGGCTGGCCGGTCTGTCGACCACGCCGCGATTGCCGAAATCCCGATCAATCCCCCGCCCACTGCTTGCCGCATCGCGAACAAGGGACTCGACCACAGGCAAAGGAGCGCTACCCATTCATTGCCTCCTCCGTCGCAGTCCCGATCTGGGCTCCTGCTGCGCTTGCTACTTGATCAGGAAGATACGCACGCCGCGATCAACATCGCACATGCCCGGATCATCGCCGTGCGCATAGTGCGCAGACAGCGCTGGTTCACCAATCGTGATCGTGTGTGCATTGTCCGGATTGCCTGGAGGAATGTGGCAGATCGTGACTTTGTCAACACCAACGTCGTCGACCAGATCGGTGTCGGCGCCGCTGTCGCTGTCGCCGCTGTCA
>JAJDDU010000191.1 GCA_029260155.1 Phycisphaerae bacterium
CCGGCACCGATCAGAAACTCCCGTCTTGATCCGCCCATCGCTCCGCTACGGTTGCTCGCTCATGATCGCGCGGACCTGAACGTGGCACGTGCGACAACTCGCCATCAGCAGATTCGCGGGAAGCTTCTCATGCACGACAACCGGAGCACCGAGCACACCTTTCTTGTGGCACATCATGCAGTTCTTGGCATCCCACACGTTCTTGTGCCATTTCGAATTCGGCATCATCGGCGGGAACGCGCTTTCCGCGAATCGCGTGTCCGACACCATGCGCCGCTTACTGGGCGTAGCGCCGGGAAGCAAAACGTGGCAACTGCGGCACATCGCCGTCATGAGCGCGTCCGGCAAGCCGCGATGCACTACCATTGGGGCATCGGCGACGCCGGTTTCGTGACATCGCAGGCAGTCGTTTTTCACCCACGCTGCCTCATGCCACTTCGTATCCGAGAGGACCGGCGGGAACGCGTTTTCCGCGAACTTGGCATTCACGATGCTCGTGCGCGGCAGTGCTTCGACCTCCACCGTCACAGTGCACACCTCTTTGGGTTGGCATGCGGACATCAAGATGATCAGAAGCACGGCCGGCGTAATCCATCTGAACCGTTTCAACATAGCATTCCTCCTGAATCCGCGGTCCTTACGCCTTGGCCAGTTTCACGGCGCAGATCTTGAACTCCGGCTGCTTGGAACCGGGGTCGAAGGCGTCGATGGTCACGCGGTTGATGAATCCGGCCTCCGCTTCCCAATGGAACGGCACAAAGACCATCCCAGGTCTGGGCATATCGACGACACGAGCCTTGATCACCGCCTCGCCGCGACGGGACGTGATACGCACGGGATCGCCACTGCGGACACCGAGGTCCTTCGCATCGGCGGGGTTTATCTCGACGAACGACTCGGGATAGGCCCGTTTCAGTTCGTCGGCCCTCATGGTCATGGTTCCCGTGTGCCAGTGCTCGAGGACGCGACCGGTGGAGAGCACATACGGGTACTCTGCGTCCGCGGGTTCCGCCGGACCTTTCGGCGGTCGCAACCAGACAGTGGCCCGATTGTCGGGCGCCGCGTAGAAATTGGTTTCGCCCTTGCCGATGGAGTTGTCGGCGTACGGCCCGCTGTCGAGCAGGGGATCTTCTCCCTTGACGAATCGCCGTGCCGTGCCGGGATGGTCGGTCGTCGGCGCCGGCCAGCGCAAACCTCGCTCCTTCCGAAGTCGATCGCGCGTCATGCCCATGAAGTCGTAGGCAGTGTCTTTGGACGCCAAACGCATCTCGTCCCACACGTCGTCGGTGTTCTTGAATTTGCTGGAGATGTACCCCGCAGGAACGACGCCGTGTCCTTCGAGTCGAGCGGCGAAGTCCAGGAGCACGTCAAAGTCCGAGCGGGCCTCACCCGGCGGGTTGGAAATCTTGGGCTGGTATTGATACCGGCGTTCCGACATGCCGAACACGCCTGCCTTTTCACTCCACATCCCCGCGGGAAGCACCACGTCGGCCAACTCGGTCGTCATTGTCGGATACGCATCGATGACCGCGATGAACGGCTTGTTAGGACGCGCCTTGCCCATGGCGTCGATGTAGGGCGACGCGTTGGGTAGCGAGTGTGCCGGATTGGTCGTCAGCACCAACATCGCCTTGACCTTGTCCTTCGCCAGGGCGCGGAACATGGCGATCGTGTGCAACCCCGGCTTGGGCTTGATCGTTCCCGGTTTGCAACCCCAGAGTTTCTCCATCTGGGCGCGGTGTTCGGCCTTCTTGACCACCCGGCCGTACGGCAGGATGTGACACAGCGAGCCGGTGTCACGCACACCTCCGCACGCGTTGGGCTGACCGGTCAGCGAAAACGGCGTCGCGCCCGGTTTGCCGATCTGCCCGGTGATAAGGTGCAGGTTGTGCATGAGATTGTTGGCCCATACGCCCCGCGTGCGCTGATTGAGGCCCATGGTCGAGAAGGACATCGTCGGTCCTGCCGCAAACCGGTGGGCTGCTTGGACGATTTTTTCCGCGTTGACACCGCAGGCACGCTCGGCCCGTTCAGGCGTGTACTGCGCCACGAACTCGCGGTATTGATCGAACGAGACCTTGACGGGCTTCTTATCCTTGACGGCCTTGAACTGAACATTCTTGTCGATGAAGCCCGAATCGTACCGCCCGTCGCGAATGATGACGTGGGCCATCGCATGCAGCACGATTAGGTCCTGCCCGGGTTCCGGATTGAGGTGGATGTCCGCCATTGCTCCGACCGGGCTCATACGCGGGTCGAGCACGATCACCTGCAAGTCACGCTTCGCTTGCCTTCGCGCGAGGATCTGATCGAAGATCACCGGGTGACACTCAGCCGTGTTCGACCCGACGAGGAAGAACACGCCGGCGTGCTCGATGTCGTCGTAGGAACCCATCGGCTCATCTTTCCCGAACGACGTGACATATCCGCCCACAGCGCTGGCCATGCACAAGCGCGGGTTGCCCTCGACGTTGTTCGTGCCGATGCCGCCCTTGAACAATCGGTTGGCCAGGTAACTCTCCTCAGAGAGCGCTTGGCCGGAACCGTAGTAGGCAACGCTGTCGGCGCCGTGTTGTTTAATGGCGCCCGCGAACTTCTTAGCCACAAGGGACATCGCCTCGTCCCAACTCGCCCGCGCGAGCTTGCCGTTCTTGCGGATCATCGGGTGGGTGAGCCGGTCTTCGGAGCGGACGATCTTCGGCAGAAAGAGCGCCTTGGCACAGACGAGCCCTTTGGTTGTCGGGTGTTCGGGGTCACCGCGAAGGGACACCAATTGGTTTTTGCGGACGCCCAGAAGCACCCCGCACCCCGTGCCGCAGAAACGGCACACCGACTTAATCCACTTGGTGGGGTCACTCAGGCCTCGTACCTCGGCGGTGACGGCGGTTCCACCTACCACCGATACAACCGCTGTCGTTGCAGCGGCTTTGATAAACTCGCGACGGGTACCTTCCATCGTTCTATCCTCTAACGGGTGTCGACGGGCGAGCCGCGGGTTGAATCCGGCGGCTCGTCCTGTTCGGTATCCACGTATATTGGCCAAACGGCCATAACTCCGGCCACGAGTTTTATTTCTTCGCAGAGTGTCTGATGTGCGGCGTCGAGACTCTCGGATTCGATGAGCAGGCCCACCCTCCCAGGGTCGTCGAGATCGAAAGTGGAGACACCGCCGAGGGTGGCGAGACGCTCACGGATGCCGACTGCGTCACTCGAATCGATACGCGCACAAGCGCCGATCACGGTCATGATCTTGTACTCACATTGCACCCCCGATCCGCGGGATTTGTCCCGCAGCTCGCAGGCGCATTTATCATACGCCCCACCTCACCGCCGCCAACCCCGTGCCTCAAAAAAGCAAGCTGCCGGCGACTGACGATCAGTCTGGGGAAACTGCCACGACCTCACGCGCGTTCAGGAATACGAGCCAACAGTGGTTCACCGGCTGTTCAAAAACGGGGGCAAGAGAGGCTGCGTAGAGCCTTATTTGGCTGCTGTACCGTTCCGTGCGTTGCAGTGTCTGTTTCTCGGAAACGACGTCGGTCTTGAAATCGATAATCTCGATGCCGCCTTCTCGCGGAAGCACGCCGTCAGCAACGCCGCGCACAAGCACCTTTTCATCGGAATCATCGCCCACGCAGTCGGCGAACCATCCGGCCGGATGGGCCGCGACGAACATGAACTCGCGGCGGTACGCGTCGCCGGCTGTGCGCACTGAGTGCCCCAGGGGTGTATCCAGGAACCACGCGATGCTCTCGACATCGATCAGCGTCGCGTCGTCAGCCGAGAGCAGCCCGGCTGCGACCGACCGTTCCAACTCGACGCGCACGGACGGCGCGTCCGAAACGACGGCGAGGTTCATGTGTTGCATCAGCGCGTGCGTAGCTGTCCCCCGTCGCGCCGCCTGATCGCGGTCGACGCCGGCGCTGCCGGTGCGACGGGCGTCGCGCAATTGCTCATCGGGATCTCGCAAGGCGTCGTGGACGTGCCTGACTTCGCTCGCAGCCATCACAGATCTAACGCTCGCCGCCGCCATGTGCGGATAGTCTGACAAGACGCGCTCGATCAACGTCTCAGCGGATGAGCGGTCAGCCGATTGCGGTTCCTCCGCCGGAAGTGCTTGCAGCCCGGCGATGGCCCGGTCGAACGCCGAGACACCGCGTCGCGACCTGGATTCGATCCGCCAGTCGCGCATCGCGTCGCCATTGTGGGCATGCACTGCGAACAAAGGCGCGTCGACGGTTCGCCCCGGCCAACGCACTACATTGTCCCGCATCGTCGCCAGTGCCGGAACCACCCAATCCAACGGATCCATCGCCGCCTGAATTGACAACGGAGAGAGTCGAAGGCCGTCCCCGGCTTCGGTTTTCGACTTTCTGAAGGTAACCCTCAGTGCATCAAGATCCGTCGTGCCCACAAGGATCAGCTTGTCCCGGGCGCGCGTCACGGCCACGTAAAGCAGTCGCAACTCCTCGGCGCGCGTCGCACTGTCGATTCCAGCAGCCGCCAACGTGTGCGCAGCCGACGGGTACTCCAGCTTGCGTTTCGGGTCGACCACGCGCAGTCCGATGCCGGCGTCGCGATCGAGAATCATCCGCCCATGCCTGTCGCGAAGGTTCATTCGCCGGCCAAGATCCGCCACGAACACGACGGGGAATTCGAGACCCTTGCTTGAGTGAATTGACATGATCCGCACCGCGTCGTCACCGGGCGTGGGCGGCGGCGCGCTGCCGAGATCTTGCTCGGTCTCTTCCAGCGTCTCGACGAATCGTAGAAACCGGCGCAATCCCTGCTGTCGAAACGTGTCGAACTGGCGGGCTCGCTCGTGCAGGCGCATGAGGTTGGACTTGCGCTGTGCGCCACCTCTCAGTCCGCCGACGTAGGCGGCGTAGCCGGTTTGTTCGAGCATCTCCCACAGCACTTCGGCGAATGGTCGCTCGCGCATCGCCCGTCGATACCGGTTCAGCCGATCCAACGCCGTAATAAGTCGCGACCGCAACGCCTCGTTCTTCCCTTCGCGAGCGTAGCGCCTGACCGTCTCGTGAAACGGCGCGTCCATCTCGAGCGACCGGATGGCCGACAATTCGTCCTCGGTGAAGGCGTCGCCCAAGACGCGTGATCGCATCACCGTGGCAAGCGGAATGTCCTGCTGAGCATTGTCCAGCGTTGCGAGAAGCGCGCGGACATCGCGAATCTCAGCCTGATCGAACAGCGTGCCTCCGGCGTGCGAAACCGCTTCAATCCCCATCCGCTGAAGTACCTCCGCCATTACGCTGCCGCGATAGGCTGGCGAACGCAGCAGCACCGCTACATCGCCCGGCGTCAACGGACGATCGCCGTCGACCGTCATGCCCTCCGAGATCAGCCGGCGGATTTCCGTGCCGATCACGTAGGCTTCGCGCTCGATGGCCTGCCACTCGGCGGGGTCTTCGGAATCGACGAAGGACTGTTCGTCCGCCTCGTCGTCGTCCGAGACGGTTGTCGTTGTGATCTTTCGATCGAGCAGGTGAACGTCAACGGGCCATCGAGTGTCACTATCTGGCACTTTACGGCCGGGGCGCAGGGCGTGGTCATCGTCGTAGTCGATGCCCGCGACCGATCGCTGCATGAGTTGTGAGAACAAGGCGTTGGCTGCTTCCAGAATCGCGGCGCGGCTGCGAAAGTTCTCGCGCAGCAAGATCATGCGGCTGCGTCCGGCATCGTCCGCACAGGCCGCAATCCGATCACGGAACACGTCGGGGTCAGCCGCGCGGAATCGATAGATGCTCTGCTTGACATCGCCCACGGAAAACAGGTTGGCTTCGGACTCGGGCACGTCGTCGCGACTGACACGCCGCAGCAACGCGTCCTGCAGCGGATTGATATCTTGATACTCGTCGACGAGAACGTGGGCAAACCGCTTGCGTACCGCCGTCGCAACCTCGTCATCTTGAACCAGCTTGTACGCAAACGATTCCTGATCGGCGAAGTCCAAGACGTCACGGCGACGTTTCGCGGCTGCGTAGGCCGTACGAAAGGAGTTGACCAATTCGACCATCGCAGCCACATGCGGCGCGGTCGTTTGCAATCCGTCGAGCACCTCGTCTGGTGTGAACAGCGCGAAGCGGTCGCGCAGCCGTTTCTGGAATCGGCTGCTCATCGTTTTGTATGCGTCGCGGACGGCATCCTGTACGGCGATTTCGTCATCGCTCGCATCTTTCGACTTTCGCGGCGCACCGCGGGCGCTGAGCGCGTGCTCCGCGATCTGTTTGCGAAGCTCCTCGAACCGACCGTCGCGTTCGCCCGGCGCATGCGACGATACGATTTTCTCCAACGTCTCAGTCCACTCGTACAAGGCGGCTGAGTGTTGGGCAAACAGATCGCCGTAGAACGCGAGACACCGATCAGCGGAGTCGGCCAGATGCTCGAAACCTCCGGCAGCGCTAAGTTGCAGCGACAGCTCGTGACGCATGGGATCAAGCACGAAACGTCTCAGTTGATCGTCGCCGCCGATCAACCGCTGCTGCGTGTCTGCCAGCCACGCCTCGGGATCGGGCAGACTGTCGAGGTGGTCCGCCAGACGCCGCGCGAACGCTCGAATGCCGTCGTCGCGACCCAGCCCGTACACGTTCACCAAGTCTCGAAAACGCTCCGACGCTTCGTCGCCGCCGGCGTAGAGACCGGCGACGATTTCCTCGAGCGTCTCCGCCTTGAGAATTCGAGATTCGTCCGCCGGAAGCACGGACGCGGCTGGGTCAATTTCCACCTTGTTGAACCAGCGCCGTATCAGCCAATTGCAAAACGCATGAACGGTCGAGATTTGCGCCGTCTCAAGCAACCCCACCTGCTCACGAAGGTACGCGTCGCGCGGTTTCGCTTCCAGCCGCGTCAGAAGATTCGACCGAATGCGATTCTTCATCTCGGCCGCAGCCGCCTCGGTAAATGTCACGACCAGCAAACGGTCCACGCTGCAACGAGTGGACGCCGGAGCGTCGCATACCAGATAGGCGCAACGCTCCGCGAGCACAGCCGTCTTGCCCGAACCGGCCGCAGCCGCCACGACTACCCCGCGCCCGCATTCTTGAATGGCGGCAAGCTGATCGACCGTCCAGTTGATGTCAGCCATCTGACACCGCCCCCCGCGCGTCTTTCAGACGCTTGAACACTTCCGTTCGTTTCAGACGCTCGAAGTAACGTACCGGGGCCGCGTCCGTCTCCATCCGGCAGAGACCTCGAAACGCGCACCACCCACAAGGCGACAGCGTCCCAAGTCGATACGGAGACACCTCTATTTCCCCGTCCAGAATCCTGTCCACCCACTCCGCCAGCTTGTCCCGCGTACGCTGCATCAGCAGGGCAAAATCCTTCGACTCTGCCGCGTCCGATTGATCGACGTAGCCAAGTGCGCCGTCTTTCTTACGGCGGACTGCGTACACCGAAGACGCCCCCGTGGTGGGGCAGCTCTCTTCAAGCGCCCCCAGCTTGGCGATGTCCAGCAATCCGCGTGGCCTATGCGGCGATTTCAGCAGAGCGTCGCCATCGGCGTCTGCTTCACTCGGATGCTTCACCGAGCGGTAACTCCTAAGCAGGCTCACATAAAACGCCCCAGCCGGCTTGATCGGTCGCCCACTCAGTGTCGCCCCGTGCTGCTCCAGAACGAGCAGATACGACACAAGCTGAAGCGACAATCCGTGATACGCTTGGGACAGATCGAGACGCTTGTTCGCCGTTCGTTTGTAGTCAACCACAACGCCCAGAACCTCGTCGGCGACTTCGGCTAGATCAACGCGATCGATCACGCCGCGAAGAATGGCTTTGCGGCCCTTTGGCGTGGTGATCTCCAATCCGCGCACCGTCGCGTCCTTGAGCCCGAAACGCAGCTCGGCTGCACGCGGTCGAAATGCTCCCGCCGCGGTGACCGCCCGTTGCGTCCGAACGACGTCCTGCAATAGCTGCTCACTGCGCTGCATCACATACCGATCTCGCGCCGTCGAGACCGGGCCATCAGCCGGCATCATTTCGCTCACGTGCCTGCAACTATCGCGCAGCCCCTCAAGCGTGGCTGATTCGTCGAGGTCGGCTGGAGACTGACCGCGATCGATGAGCGTCATGGCGAAACGCTCCAGGATCGCGTGATGAAGCGTGCCCACGTCCATTACGTCCATAGCGGCCTGCGCTCGCTCGCGAAGACCCAATCGGTATTGCGCGAAGTGCTTGAACGGGCAGGTGGCAAAAGTCTCCAACCGGCTCACACTCGTTCGGTACACCGCGTTCGGTTCCTGCGCCGAAACGACTTCCAGCGTGGACCTATTCTCGTACACCAGCGATTGCACAGCCGCCCCAAGCGACGGTGTTAGTTGCGAATCCGACCGGGCGGTTTCGTAGAGATCATTCCACCGCGTTCGCGTCGCGCGATCGTCCTCCGGCAGCTCAGGCCGATGGCGAAACTCGAACGCGATCTGCGCGGCCAAGTCCCGATGCGTCAGCAGCGACCAATCCGCCCGTCCTGCAAGCGGTTCTTCAATATGCTCGATTTCGAGCTCCGGACAGGCGGTTTGCATCGCCGCGAGATACGGCGATGGCCGAAGTGCGCTGCCATCTTCGGTCGACTCGGGGTAGGTGACGATCAACGCCTCCCGCGCCCGCGTCACCGCGATGTAAAACAGCAACGATTCGTCCAACACCCGCTGCCGGCGCGGCGTGCCGACGCGAACACCGCACTTCTCCAGCCACTCACGATCGTCATCGTTCAGGATTGAGTCCTCACCCGGCACCGTCGGAAACGCGCCGTCGTTGGCGCCGAGCACCAGCGCGACGCGAATGTTCGGCTGGCGACTACGCTCGATCGAACCGACCAAGACCTGATCCAGCATCGGCGGCGCAAGTCCCAGCGTGAGTCGCGAAAGTCCCGAGTCGAGCGTCGCCGCCATTTCCTCCAGCCCGATGCGCTCCTCGCCCATCGTGACATCGAAATCATCCAACAGCGCATCGACGTCCCGCAGTATCTGTCTGTGACCCTCCGCAAGATCAAGATCGCCGTCCTGTTCGGCATCGACCGCCCAACGCTCGATCTGCTCCGTAACGGACAAGTGTCGCAACGTGGCACGAATGCGTTCCGCCCAAGCCGACCCCGTGTTTTCGCGAGCTGCCGATACCCATGGATCGACCGCCTCTGCGAGCGCAACGCGCGCGGTGTTCACTCGCTCGATAGACGCGATATCCAGAGCGGTCGCCTCAACTTGCCCGCGACGCACCCAGGGCCAATCGTCACCCGTCCACTTCTGGCGACCTGCGATGCCCGTCGCCACGAGGTGATTCTCAAGCTCGTCGGCGCGCTCCACGCCCAGCCCGACGAGCCCGGTCTTGAGCAGCATGCGCACCGCTTCCACGCTGTAGTCGTCCAACGCAAGCTCGCCCAGCCCACGCAGCAATTCCACCAGCGGGTGATGCGCAATCGGGCGACGCCGATCAATGAAGTACGGAATCCCCCGGGCGTTGAGCGCGGCTGACAGCAGCGTGTGATAGGGACTCAGATCGCGCACGATCACCGCGATGTCCCGATAGCGCAGGCGCGACGTGTCACGCTGCACCATCGCCACAATCTGTGAGACCGCGAACTCAACTTCCGTCCGCCGGTCCGTAAGGTTTACGACTCGGACGCTATTCGCCGCCACTGGCTCTGTCGGCTGCTTGTCGAACAGGTGCGATTCCAGGCGAGCGAGGGATGGCGCGCTAACAAAGCGCTTCGGCGGACCGCAGAGCACGATCGGTTCTTCAACCACGACGCCGCGCTCCGACATCGCGCCGGCCAGTTCCGCCATCGTGCGTCGCGTCTTTGCGAACAGGTCCCACGCGCCGGATGTCTTGCCGCCGTCAAGATCGGCAGGGTCAGCCAAGACCGAAACCTCCATCTGCGCGGAGAGTCGGGCCATCTCGCAGAGAAGAAGACGCTCCTGTGCGGAAAAGCCCGCAAAACCATCCGCCCAAACGTGCGCGCCGTGCGCCCAAGGACATTGCGACAGTCGCTCGCGGGCGATGTCCAAGCGTTGCGACGGGTCGAGTTTCGTTTCGCCCAGAGCTTCCAGATAGGCCCGGTAGATCAGTTTCAGATCGTGAAGTTTCAGGTTCCGTGCGGGATCATCCGTATCGTCCGCGTCCGGCAGATCGTCGGGACCGACGCACTCAGCCACCAGTTCCGTGATCGAAGCGCCCAACCTGTCGATGAACCCCGCGAACCGTTCCGCCCGCCGATAGTATCGCAGTTCCCCGTGTCGGCGCGCGAGAATCAGCCGCAGCATCATCGACCGGGCTGCGTCGCTGACAGCCACGCGCCCGCCGTCCCCGCAAGTCGACAGCACGCGATGTGACAGCCGTCGAAAGCTCAAGACTTCCGCGCGATGTGCCGCGGCAGCCGTCAAGTCGGAAAGCAGCGACCGTTCCATTTGCAGACTGATCTGCTCGGGTACCAACAGGATCAGTCGAGGCCCATCCAGCGGCGACGCCCGCAGCGCCTCGCGCACCGCGTCGAGACAATGCACGGTCTTGCCAGAACCCGCGCGACCAATGACAAAGCGAACCGCCATCCGCGCACCTCTACGCCAACAGGCGCACAACGTCAAATGGTGCAGACAGGGTGGCCCATCGCTTCAGCGGTGGGGGACGGGAACGATCCGCTGGCCCGCGACACAGAATCCAAGAGTGCAGGCGGCGGCGCCGTTGATTCAGTCGTCGTCATCCTCGCAGCCACGAATTTGCCGCAGCACCGGCCGAAAGCGGATGAGATGACGAAACGCGCTGATCGCGGACGCCGCACATGCTATGCACAACGCCAGCGCGATCCCGCCCATGACCAGCTTCCAAAGCGTCAGCGGGGACAAGCCTGACCGGATCAAGCTATAGCCGAACAGCAACAGAATCACTCCGACCAAAATCTCCCAGGTCGGGACGCGAACCGAAGTGGGCAAGAAGATGCCTGTCGTCAACACCGAGCGAGTGTTGTAGGGATTCCCGCATTCGCTGCACCTACCAGCCAGCGTTGCGTAGCGCAGGCTGTATCCACACTGGTCGCAGAAGAGCGATTTGGTGATGTGGCGGTCCGGCGAGACCCCCGGAGGCAGATCCTCGTCCGTCGGCGCGACGGGCGCGGTTTTGAGGCTGGCGATACCGCTCGGACCTTGTGAACGCGCGTTGTACACGCTGCCGCACTGGCTGCACCGCCCCACGAGCGTGGCATATCGAAGATCATATCCACACGCGGGGCAGTGGTACGATGTTGTAATCTGCCGTGCCGGATCGATGTTCTCCGGTACACGTTCAGGATCTTGCGTTTCGCGAGACATGGAGTATCAAATCACCTCGACCCGGTGCCCGTTCATTCGGACATGGAGGACACATACCGGCCGCTCGTTATTCTCTCCTACGACCAACGCCCAGGGGTACTCATACCGCGATGGACTTACTCGCCCTCCTCTTTACGGATGCGTCGCATGATGCCAAGAGCACGAAGGAAACGCAACAAACCGCGAACGGCGAGAATGGAGTACAGGGCGGCGATCAAACCGGCGACCACTGCAAGGAAGATCGCCCAAGCGTTGACCGGCCTCAGGGCACTACGAAGAGTCGAGAAACAAATCACGCTGCACAAGAGGGCCAGCAGTACATCCGCAGTCGGGAACAGCAACGCAGCCGGTGTGAAAATGCCCTTCATCGTCAGTGGCCGCGCGTTGTATGGGTGCCCGCACTCATTGCATCTTCCGACATACGTCGCGTAACGGAGATTGAACCCGCAGTTGCCGCAGTACACCGAATGAATGAGCGTTCTATCCGGGTCGAGTCCCTCGGGCAGTTCCCTGTCTGCAAGTGACATGCTACTGTCGGACTGCCGCCCGTTCATTCCGCACGAACTTGGTCCGCTCCGCCGAACAACGCCTCCGCAAACGATCGCGGGTCGAATGGCTCTATGTCATCCGGCGTCTCGCCCATACCAACGAATTTCACCGGAACGTCCAGCTGGTCGCGAATGCCGATGACAACGCCGCCCTTGGCGCTGCCGTCGAGCTTCGCAAGGAAAAGCCCCGACACATCCACGTGCTCGCTGAAGATCTTGGCTTGGTTGACTGCGTTCTGGCCGATGGTCGCGTCCAGCACCAAGAGCACCTCGTGCGGCGCGCCCGGGATCTTCCGTTCGACCACTTTGTGGATCTTGCCCAACTCGCGCATCAGATGGTCCTGCGTGTGCAATCGCCCGGCCGTATCGATCAGCAGAATATCCGCTTTGCGCGCAACGGCTGCTTCGCAGGCATCGTACGCCACCGCGCCGGGATCGGCATCTTGCTGATGCTTGACGATCTGCACGCCGATACGATTGGACCATTCCGTAAGCTGTGCAACAGCCGCTGCGCGAAACGTATCGCACGCACCGAGGATGACGCTCTTGCCTTGGTCGGTAAAGTGCTTGGCCAGCTTCGCCACGCTGGTCGTCTTTCCGGAACCGTTGATTCCCGTCACCAGAATGACGGTCGGCCCATCGGCTGCGTAGCGAATGCGCCGATCGTCCTCTGGCCAGTATTCGGCGACAAAGTCCCTCAGATGCGCGACGACGTCTTGGGCTTCCTTGATCGTGCCTCGCTTCCACTCCTTGCGGACCATCTCGATCAGTTTGGCCACCATCATCGGACCCATGTCCGACGCGAGCATGGTCGTTTCGAGCTCTTCCAGCAGCCCCTCGTCGACCTTACGACCGAAGGGCAGCACCGCGCGAAATCCCGTCGCGACCTTTTCTCGCGTTTTGCTGAGACCCTTCTTAAGCCTGTCCAGAAAACCCATGAATCAGGATTCCTCTTGAATCTGTTTCAGTAGTGGATCGAGCACGCCGTTCACGAACTTGGCTGACTCCTCGTCGCCGTATTCGCGCGCTACGTTGATCCCCTCATCAACCGCCACCTTCGGCGGGATCTTCTTCATCAGCAGCTCGACCGTTGCCACACGAATGATGTTGCGCGCCGGGTCGCCGACCCGCTTGAGATCCCAGTTGTCAAGCACGCCCTGGATTCGCTTGTCCACGTCTTTGCTGGTGAGCGTGTAGTGTTCGCACAGCGACCGCGCGTAGGCCAGAGTCGCAGGGTTCGCGCCGGACTCCACCGCAAGTTCCATCAGCGGCACCTGTAAGTCGCCGCCGGCGGTGTCGTGATGGCACAACGCCTGCATCGCGAGAATTCTGGATTGATGGCGATTGATTGACATAGGGTTTGAGCCGGCTAACCCGCTTCGATCTGGGACAGCACGTTCGCCATTTCGATCGCCGCGATGGCTGCGTCCGCTCCCTTGTTGCCTGCCTTCGACCCAGCCCTGTGGACCGCCTGCTCCAACGTGTCCGCCGTCACTACGCCGAACGTCGTCGGCACGCCGGCGCTAAGACCGACTTGGGCAACGCCTTTGCTCACTTCCGCGCACACGTAATCAAAATGCGGCGTTTCACCGCGAATCACACACCCCAGGCAGATGACCGCATCATACGATCCGCTCTGAGCCAGCTTCATCGCTGTCAGCGGGATCTCGAACGCACCCGGAACGTGGACACGTGTGATGTTCTCGTCCGCACAGCCATGCCGTACCAACGTGTCTATCGCGCCGCTCAGCAGCTTCGACGTGACGAAGTCGTTGAACCGCGTGACCACGATCGCGAATCGCTGCCCGCTCGCCTGCAAGTCGCCGGTGATTTCTCTGCCCATGCGTGCCACTCCTTATCCGGATCACTCACCGATCCACTTCGCCTGAACGCGATTCAGCGAGAGATCGGAGAGCTCCAGTTTCTTCGCCCAATCGCCATCGATCAAGTGCATGCCCAGGTCTTCGCCGGTCATCGTCGCGCAGATGCGGTAGAAAGCCAGCCCGCCCTCGCCACGCTCGACATTCACCGTCTCGACGCCCGGAATCTTCATCAGTTCCTTTTTCACCCGCAGCGAAACGCCCACGTTCGGCATTTGGGAGACCTCCAGATCGATGTGCCCGCCGAACGAAATCTCATACGCCCAGTTCTTCATCACCATGGCGTACATGTCGTCGATCAGATTCGGCGCCGAATTGGCAAACGCCTTCTTGCCCGCTTGAGGTGAAAAGCCGTGCTCGCCGCGCGCCGCGCCGCGCGTTACCGGGATCGATGAGCTGTCCAGCAGCTTGGCGGTGTCGGTGTAATACGTCTTTATCTGCACATCACAGTTGTAAAACGCAAAGGGCGCGCCATGCAGGCGTTTCAACTCAGCCTGATTGGCGTTCGCGTGGCCTGTGATGAAGATCTGCGTCGCAAACCGCTTGGCGAGCGCTTGCACCTTGGCAGGATCGTTGCGACGGATGGCGTCGTCCACTTCTTTGGCCTTGATCGCATCCAGTTGGCCGCGAGCGTAGACCTGAAAGCCGACCTTGAGCAAACGCTTCTCGATCATCGACTCCAGAATACTGCTGCTGCTCGGCTCGCCGTCGATGGTCT
>JAJDDU010000192.1 GCA_029260155.1 Phycisphaerae bacterium
CCCAGGTGGCCAATGACCACGAAGATCTTGCGCACGCCGAGGTCGCGCAGATACTCCACCTGATGGTGGATCATCGGTTTGTTGAGAACGGGAAGGAGCGGTTTCGGAAAGCGTTCGGAAAACGGAGCCATTCGCGTGCCCCGACCGGCCGCCAGAATGACGCCATCGAATTCACCCTTGTTCTGCGTTGGCATTGGTGGTCTGTCCTTCCGTCACGACCAGCGAAGACACTGGCGCGGGTATTTCAGAAAAAACTGCAACATAGTTCTGTAGTGTTTCATGCGGGTCTTCGTGAAGTAACGGTTGTACTTCTCTTCGTCGAAATCATGCGTAATCACCGCGTGGGCTACGTAGTGAATGTCCCATCCCGCTGCATGGCATCGAAGACACCAGTCGATGTCCTCGCAGAAGAGGAACATGTCGGTATCTAAGCCCCCGACCGCCTCCCACGTCTCCCGCCTTGCGAAGATGCCGGCCCCAAACATCCAGTCGATCGAGCGACAGGTCTCGTGGTCCCAGTCCGCCATGCTGTACCGTCGGGCGGTGGCCGTCTTGCCGAACAGAATGCGCAGCGGCGTACGCCGAAAAAGCACACTGCTGATCGACGGAAACTTGCGACAGTTCAGTTGCAGGCTTCCGTCGGCGTTGAGCAGCTTTGGCGCACAAGCGCCGAGTTGCTTGTGTTCGTCCATATACGCGACCATGGCGTCGATCGCGCCGGCGTGGATTTCCGTGTCCGGGTTCAACAAGAAACAATACCGCGAGCGGGTGTTCTGAAACGCGGCATTGTTGTTCTCCGCGAAGCCCTTGGGGGTGTCGTTTGCCCAAAACGTGATGCGATCAAACCGCGACCGAACCAGTTCAGCCACTTTGGGGTCGCTGACATTGTCGATCAGCGTAACGCTGACGGACGCCCTATCGGTGTGCTCAGAAATCGACGTGAGACACGCGTCCAAGTAGCGAAAGTGACCGTGGCTAACGATTGCGATGTGCACGTCGTCGACCGTTGTCGCCGTCCGCGATACTGCGGCCTTGTCCTGTTCCATATCCGTCGTGCTACTCACCGCCCGTTGCGCTCCCGTAGAACATCCCGATACACATCGATCGTCTCTCTCGCGGTTCGATCCCAGGAAAACGAACCCGCCCGCGCTGCCCCCTTGTCGCGCATTTCCACTGCGACGCTCGGATCGCCCAGCACGCTGGCCATCGCGCCCGCGAATCCGCTCACATCGTCGGGGTCGACCAGTACAGCTGCGTCCCCGACCACCTCCGGAATGCACGAGGCGTTGGAAGCGATCACCGGCGTCCCGCACGCCATGGCCTCCAACGGTGGAAGGCCAAACCCTTCGTACCGCGAGGGAAACACGAACACGTCGGCTGCGTTGTAGTACACCGGCAGATCGGCGTCGTCCACGAAGCCGCTGAACACGATGTCATCCTCGTACCCCGAATCACGAATGGCGTCGAACACCGAATCGAACTTGTACTTGGCTTTGCCTACGATCACCAGCTTGTGCGGCAGGCGAGTCTGCTTGCGGAACATCGAATACGCCCGAATCAGAGTGGCTACGTTCTTCCGCGGCTGCAATGTGCCGACGTACAACATGAATCCGCCGCCGGTATCGTGACGCTCGGCCACCACTCTGCGGCAGTGTTCGCGATCGAGCGGGCGATAGCGCGGATCAGCCGCAAGTGGTATGACCTCGATCTGCGTTGGATCGAGCCCGTAGGTGCGTACCATCTCGCCTTTAGTGAATTCCGCGTCGGTGATGATCCGATCAGCCCTTCGCAACGACCACGGCACCAGCGTACCGAGAAGCAGCCGGTCCTTACGCGTAAAAAAACCTGGGTGCACCGCAAACGAGATGTCATGTACGGTGAGCACTACCGGACTCTTCGAGGCGGGCGGTACGAAGTATTGTACATGAAGTAAATCAACCGGGTCGCGTCGCAACACGACCGGAAACGAGAAGGGGAAACGCAGCCAGATGGAACTCGGCTTCACCGCGCGAAATCGGAAGTGTGACAACTCTGGAAACGTAGGCTGCACCGACTCCGCGTCGCGCACGTAGACGACGTAGTCATTCTCGCCATCGACCCTGCCGATGGCCCGCATCAAGCTGGCCAGGTAGCTTTCGTCGCCGGTGCGTTTCCGTCCCAGCGTGTCGCCATCTAGACCGACCGTCTTTCGACCGTTGTGCTCGCCCATCCGATTCGTCGATCGCACCCCCATCGCCCCGATTCCTCCGACCCGTCGGCACAGTATAGCCGCCTGGCTGGAGGTTGCCCGCTCTGCCCTGTTTTCGGCATTTGGGAGTCCCCCGGCAACCTGCGCCGCCGGGGCCTGAGAAATACGTGGCGTTTGCTTGACTTGGTGTCCCCATAGGGTATGCTGTACTAGGTCATATAGTACAGCATGTGAGTGATGCAGTGTTGCTTGAATTTCACGTTTCGACAGGTATTCCGACGCCGGTTTTCCGGCAGATCGTCGACCAGGTTCGGCGGGCGATTGCGATGGGGTCTTGGCAGGCTGGCGATCAGCTGCCGAGCGTTCGGGCGCTCGCTGAGCAAGTTGTGGTCAATCCCAACACGGTGGCCAAGGCGTACGGCGAACTCGTGCGTGACGGGCTGATCGAAGCGCGGCAGGGGCGCGGGTACTTCGTGGCCGATCGGCGGCAGGTCTATTCCGACGCGGAGCGCAAACGCCGGCTGGATCAGATTCTGTGGTCGCTGGTGAGCGAAGCACTGGTTTTGAATTTTACGGATGATGAGATTATCGACGCCCTTCGGAGAGCGCTGTCGGGTTTCAGGTCAGCTAGCGGGCACGAGGAAGGTGATAGCCATGAATGAGCCGGTTATCGAAATGTGCAACCTGACGCGGTATTTCGGTCGCAAGTGTGCGGTTAACAACGTGAATCTTACGATTCCGCGCGGGTCGGTGTTTGGGTTCCTCGGGCGTAACGGTTCGGGTAAGACGACCACGATCCGAATGCTCCTCGGTTTGCTGGAGCCGACACGCGGGTCGGCGCGGGTGCTGGGCTGCGACAGTCGCGACTTGTCCCCGGCGATTCGCGCTCGGATCGGATACCTAGCCGAAGGGCACAAGCTCTACGGGTGGATGCGCGTTCGCGAGGCTGAGCGATTCCAATCCGCCTTCCACACGCGGTGGAATCGTACGCTCTTTGCGAACATTCTCGATTACTTCCGGCTGGCGCGCGATGCGCATGTGCGAACGCTTTCGCGCGGCGAGCGGGCCGGGTTGTGTCTCGCACTGACACTCGCGACGGAGCCGGAGCTGTTGATTCTGGACGACCCCGCGTTGGGTCTCGATCCGGTGGCTCGGCGTGCACTGGTCGAGTCGATGATCTATGTGACGCGCGAGTCGGATCGCACGATTCTATTTTCCTCGCACATGCTCAGCGATGTCGAACGGGTGGCTGACCGCATCGCGATACTGGATCGCGGGCGCGTCCGGGCGTATTGCCGTCTGGACACGTTTCGTGACCGAGTGCGGCGCTTCGTGCTTCGTTTCGCGACGGCGCCGCCCGAGCTGCCCGACATTCCCGGTCTTCTGCACACTGTTCGCAGCGACAACGAGGTATCGCTCACGGTGGTCAATCCAGACGAGCGTACGGAACGGGTGATCGGCGACCTCGGGGCCGACGGTGTTGAGCGCGTGTCCATCGACTTGGAGGACGCGTTCATCAGCTATCTGGGCGAGCGGGGCGACCGGGGTTTCTTCCTGCAAGAGGCGGGAGGTGCATCATGATCGCGATCATCTTCAAGGAGATTCGAGAGCACTTCAAGTGGGCTGTGTTGTGGATGTTGGGCGTCATGCTGGCGATGGCCTTCGTGCTTGTGCCGGAATCAATTGGTTGGTCCGGATCCCGCATTCAGACGTTGTGTTCCGAGAATCTCCAGTTGCTAATGTCCTTTGGTTCGGCGATCGGCGCAGCGTTGTTGGGCATGTTGCAGTCCATTACGGAAGTACGCCGTGATCAGTGTGCGTTCTTGTTTCACCGGCCACTGACAAGGACGCGGATCTTCGCAAGCAAGGTAGTCGGCGGATTGACGCTCTATCTGACTGCGATGTCGATTCCACTACTGCTGGCGACACTGTGGGCGCGGACGCCAGGACAGTTTGCGGCGCCGTTTGACTTGCGCATGAGCTTGGCGGGTGTGGCTGACATTCTGACGGGGATCGTGTTCTACTTCGGCGGCATTCTCGCGGGTATGCGGTCGGCGCGCTGGTATGGTAGTCGGGCGCTGGGGGTTGTTGCGGCTATTCCGTGCTCGATGGCTGTCTGGGCAGTGCCGGAGTTCTGGCACGCATTGATTGTCATCGGTGTATTCATCGCCACGTTGGGATTCGCCGCCTGGGGGAGCTTCACGTCTCTCGGCGCGTACGAGCCACAATCCCGGAGCGCGAGGTTCGCACTTGGTTTGAGTGTGTTGGTTGGGCTCACGGTTATTGGCGGGGCGGTTGCAGGCATCACGAATGTCGTGAATACGCCGCGCGACGGGCAGTGGGTGGCGCATGCTGTGGATGAGGATGGAACGGTCATCTGCATTGCGTACGACAGGTACTCCGTTCTGTCGATCACCGATTTGAACGGGGGGGCTATCGAGAAATATGCGACGCCCAAATCGCGTGAGAACTACCGCCGAACGACGCTGAGTTTCGGGTTCATTCGGCTTGGGTCCCGGAATCGATGGTCGGGGTACCGAAGCGACACGCGGTTCTATTCCCAACACGGTGCGCTTGAAGACACGGTGTGGTACTACGTCAATGCCGCGCGGCGTGTCCAGGGCTATTCGGTCAAGACCAACCGCAGGGTCGCTTCGTTCGGACCCGACGGATTCACTTCGACGCCAGTGGCAGCGAGCGCGTCATTCGCTGAGCCGCGTGTTCGTACGTCGTACAGTGACTGCAGGTTGCTGGTTTCTCCTTCGACGGCCTATCGCGTGAACTATCGCAGTCGAACGATCAAGCCGATCCTCACCGGCATCGAGGATTCCGTCATCACCGGTGCGTGTATGGTCCCGAGGAAAGGAGGCGCCAAGACTGCGGACGGTATCGGCGCAGCAGTCTCCACCAGCGAGCGCATTGAGTTGTTCGCAGAGGATGGGTCGCCTATCTTCAGAACACCCCTGCACTGCGACCCGGCGAAATATGGCGTGATTGAGTTCGCGACGACCGCAGAGGAGGATCGCCATTTTGTGTGGTATAACCCGGCCCCCGATCTTCCGCGTGGCGAACGGATGACACTGCCCGGGGTGATCGTCGAACTCTCTGCGGACGGGACCGAGGTTCGCCGCCATGAACTGCCGAGCCAATTGAAACCCGCGGGGGACATCCCCTGGCACGTGAGCCTTATCGCGATCATCGAGCCGCCGTATCTGGTCGCGTTCGCGGGCGTGTACTTCTTCCTGACGTCGGGACTCGATCTGTCGGCTGGCGATGTCAGTGCCAACATTCTACTGTTGCGGATCTTGATACCCAACTCGTTCGCGGTGTTGTGCGGCGTTGTGATTCTGGTGACTTCGGTCTGTTGTGCGTTGGCGGCGGGTGTCATAGGTGGGCGGTATGGATTTGCGCGCGATTTGCGTCGTCGGTGGGCGATCATCTGTTTTTTCACGGGGCTGGGTGGGTTGCTTACGATGTGGGCGCTGATCGATTGGCCGGCGCGTGAAGCGTGTGCGTCTTGTCGGAAGAAGACTGCGGTTGATCGGGATCGGTGTCAGCATTGCGATGCGGAGTTCCCCTCGCCGACGCTGGATGGCACGGAGGTTTTCGACTGACTGGTGGCGGACCGTTAGCCGCCCGGTGTTCTGGGAATGCTGGAGGGCACCGGCGCGGCGAGCAGGCAAGCGTGAACAAATCGATTGGGGTCCAACGGCCGGTAGTGGGCGTTCTCCTGTAGCTTGCGAACGGACCCGTCGACCATCTTGCTGAACTGCATGTCGCGGTACTTGGCCACCAATTGAGGTTGCAGTTCAGTGAAATCCGCCTCCTTGCCATAGTCGATCGCAGCCGCCTGAACGACAAAGAACGCCAGGGGTGTCTCGATGATGTCACTGGGCACGCCCGCTTCCGACAAGGCAAATAACGCATCGACGGCCGGTTCGAGCCTCTCGCGCACGCTGCCCCGCGTGACCCATCCCCAGTGGCCGCCCTTCTCCTTGTGCCACCCTGTCGAGTGCTTCCCGGCGACCGCGCCGAAGTCGCTGCCGGCAAGCAATTCGGCGCGGGCAGCGTCAGCGCTCTGGCGGGCCGTTTCGCGTGAGTTTTTCTCGATCGCGATTTCAATGATGAGCATGTCCCGTCGCGGTGGCGTTGTGAAGCTGTCCCGCTGCCCCGCGAAGATCCGCATGAGCTCGTCACGCGTGGGGTCGGTGATCTTGCTGTACACCGTTTGCTGCAACCACCGCATGATGAGGAGTCTGCGGCGAACCTGATCACGTTGCTCGCCGAGGCTGCTCCCATTGTCGGCCAGCTCGCGCTCGAATCGCGTTTGTCGCCCGGCGAACTGCGCGTTGACCAGTTTACGAATCTCCTGATCGACCAACCCATCTATGAAAAGGTCTTCCTCCTCGGTGATATCCTTGGCAGCCTCCTGGTACAGGAGCGAATCGCGAATCGTCGAGCCGACCTGAGCGTTGACGGCCTTGACCACGTGGTCACGGTACTCCGCCGGCGGCATGCGCTCGACCCTTTCCTGCAGGTCGCTTCGCAATGGGGCCAGTATCTCGTCCACGGTAACGTCGTGTCCGTTGACGGTCAGGACGGACACCGGCCCGCCGTCGGTATCGCGGGGGATCTGCGCCGCCGTTGTGGATGTGTCCGTCGCTGCGGATCGGCGTTTGGCCGATTCGGCGCGGGCGCGGTCGGCGTTTTCCACGTTCCGGGCGAGTTGACTGCTGGCGCAACCGGCAAGCGTGAGGGTCAACAGTAGGGCGGCACTGATCTTGTAGCCTAGCATGATCTGAATCTCTGTCGCGTCCAAGAAGCCCAGCGGGGGGCGTCGTTTCCGGGAGGTTAACCGCGATTGCGGGCACAACCAAGCGCGGGCTTTCGCGGGACGGGCCGGAGGCTTATCATCGTCCGATATGTCAACTCTAGAATACCGAACAGCTGGGGAATCGCACGGACAGAAGCTCATCACCCTCGTGGAGGGCATGCCGTCCGGCGTGGAAGTGGATACCGCGCTGATCAATCGGGAATTGCTTCGCAGGCAGGGCGGCTACGGCCGCGGCGGTCGAATGCAGATCGAACGCGACGAAGTCAACGTCCTTTCGGGCGTTCGCAAGAACACCTCAATTGGCTCGCCGATCGCTATGGAGATTGTCAACAAGGATTGGCGAATCGACGACGCCCCCGCGATCAATCGCCCCCGGCCAGGTCACTCGGATCTTGCGGGCAGCATCAAGTATCTCACGACGGACTGCCGATCGACGCTGGAGCGGGCTTCCGCACGCGAGACCGCAGCGCGGGTGGCAGCGGGGGCGCTCGCCAAGTGCCTGCTGGGAGTGTTCCGAATCGAAGTCGTCGGATACGTGCGTCGTATTCACGGCGTCGAAGCTGCCATCGACCCGACGTGGACCGTCGCGGATCTGATCGAGCGGCGTGATGCCAACGAAGCCTATTGTCCCGACGACAAAGCCGCCGATGCGATGATCGACGCAATCCGCGACACAAAGAAAGCCAAGGACACCGCCGGTGGGATCGTCGAGGTCCAGGTGCACGGTCATCCGCCGGGGTTGGGCAGCACCGCACGTTGGCAGGACAAGCTGGACGGCAGATTGATGCAGGCAGTGGGGTCTATTCAGGCGTTCAAGGGCGTGGAGATCGGCATGGGATTCGAAGTTGCCTCCCGCAGGGGTAGCGATGTACACGACGAAATCGGTTACGACCCGGCGCTGAGGAACACGCCGTCTCTGGGTTTCACGCGCTCTCGAAACAACGCGGGCGGGATCGAGGGCGGCATGACCAACGGTCAGCCGATCGTACTCCGCGGCGCGATGAAGCCGATCAGCACCCTGATGTGCGCCATGCAGAGCGTAAACCTCGAAACGAAGATGTCCGAGCGCAGCGATTATGAACGCAGCGACGTGTGCGCCGTGCCAGCCGCCAGCGTCGTGGCTGAAAGCGTCGTGGCGTTTGAGATGGCCCGTGCGCTCGTGGAGAAGTTCGGCGGAGATACGCTTCAGGAAATGGTCGCAGCCTGCGACAGCTTTCTTCATACTGCGCGGGAACTCGGGGGCGCCAACGGAACCTAACAGATCGATGCTACGCTATCGCAAGGTACTGTTGGCCATTTCCGTCATCGGCGTCGTTGGCTCGCTCTCGACGACGTTGGCGTATGCGCTGCACCTGCGCAGCGATGGACACCGGCGGGCTTTGGAGGCAAAGCTCTCGCGGACACTGCGCATGGACACGTCCATCGGTTCGGTGGAACCGCTTTCGCTGTCATCGCGCCAATTGAACGATGTTCGCGTGCGTTCCAAGCGCCGCGAAGCGGACGTGTTCGGCTGTGAACGCGCAGTCTGGCGCAGAACGCTGCAGAGCGGGCAAGGCGTCTATTCCCTGGAACTGATTGGTGGTTGGCTGGTAGTCGGCACGAACAGTTGGGGCGCCGGCGACTACCGTGAGATACTGCAGACAGGGTTGGGGCATGACTTTGCCGCCCTGGGCGTGCGCGATATTCGCTTGCATAGCATTGACTTGCGCTGGACCCACTCGCGTGCGCAGTTTGTGGCAGAGCGAACTGTGGGTGATATTCGATTTGACGGCGACGGTATCGGTCGGGCGTCTCTGCTGGCGCCGTGTCTCAACGGAATCGAGGTGGACACACCGATAAGCATCTCAGCCCGCTTCACTCCGGGCGAGCGCGTGCGTTTTCACGAGGTCGCGATGAACGTCCCGGAGGCGCCCTTGCGCGCGTTGAGCCCAGATGCGTTCGTCGGCGCGGCGGTCACGCGCGGGCGATTCGCCGGAACGGTTCGCTACCGCGAGGGCGAATCCGGGCCGCTGGTGACGGTCAGCGGCGCCGTCCACGACGCGCTGCTGAACGAGCTGACCCATCAGGTGCGCGGAGGTCCGTACGACGGACGCGTCGATATCGTGGTCGACGAAGCTACGTTCGGCGCGTCTGCCCTGCAGATGCTGCGTTTCAGTGGTGAACTGCACGATCTCGATCTAGGTCAGGTCGCGCCGGTCATGGACCCGCCTTTGAGCGGTCGTTTGGACCTGCGGGTGCATCAAGCCGTCTATGAAAAGGGCCGGATCGACTATTTCAGCGGTGAGGGACGCGCCGACCGAGTGTCACTGGCAGCGTTGACGGGTCTCATCGGCCGTGGGCAGGTGACGGGGTCACTGAAGGTGGCAATCCATTCCCTGCTCTTCGTCGATGGCCGCCTCGTGCTGGCGGACGTGACACTCGACGCCGTCGCCGACGCGGATGTGCCGGGCACGATCGATCGCGCCATGCTGCGTACCGTATCGAAGCAGGCGCTCGGCTTCGACGCGACGCGGTTGCTGCCGGACGACGTTCAGCAAATCGAATACACACGCCTTGGTGTTCGGCTGGAGTTGAATCGTAACGAACTCCGCGTTCACGGTTCTCACGGCCAAGAGAACAAGACGATCTTGACCGTAAACCTGCTGGGGAGCGAAATGGGAATCATCAAGGCGCCGCAACGGACGTTTCGCGTTGACGACCTCGTCGAGCTCGCGCGGCGGCACCTTGGCCAATACAGCGCCGACGATGTCCGGCGCTGGCTGACGGGTCCGAAGGACAGGCGACCTGACGGCGACTAATCGCGCAAAGAAAAATGCGGCGCGTCGCATGTCGCGACGGCGCCGCATTTTGTTGGTCAGCTCTGTTGAACTGTGTTCAACCTAGAACTTGTATTGGTACTGCACGTAGAAGAGGTCCGGATCGTCGTCACGGAACACCGTGTCGTGTACGAACCCGTCCTCCCAGAAGTGCGAGTAGCCGAACAGCATCGACGAGTGGTTGTTGATCTTCCACAAACACGTGAGGTCCAGCTCGCTGCCGATTTCCTTGCCGCTGTTGCCCGTAATGTCCCGCAGACCGGCGGCGCCACCGGCGTTGTAGAGGGCGTCGCTCTCATCGGACAGCCAGAATGTGTGGTACGCCAACCGGGTCTTGACCTTCTTGGGAATCGCCCAGGCTGACACGTTGAAATTCAGGTCGGTGGCGTTCTGGCGGCCGATGAGGTCCATGAAGCCGAAGTACTTGTGGCCGAGGGGGAACATCTGACTGAATGTCTCGACCTTGCCGTCGAACGGATCCTCGTCGCCACTGGCCCAATCGAAGCCGACGCCGATGCGGGGCTTGCATGCGTGGTCAAACGTGTATCCGCCGTCAAGAGCGACGCTCCATGCGACCACGGTGTCGCCGGACCACTTGCCCCACTGGCCATCGAATTCTGCCTCGTAGTCGAATCCGGAGGTCTTGCCCCAGAAACGGGAACCGAGCGTGTAGATCGATTGATCACCGGCTCTGCCGTTGGGATTCGCGGTGTCCTGCGTGCGGTCGATGGCAAAGGCGTACACATCGAGGCCGTGATCCGGAATGCCGCTGTATGTCGCGTAGATTCCGGCGAAATCGAAATCTTCGTTGTAGTTATCACCGTTGTGACGGCTGACGACGACGGGCTTGGCGTAGAAGCCCTCGATGTGCCACGGATCGCCCTCGTAGACGAGCTTGACTGCGTCAAAACGCCGGCGTGTCGACGCCCATTCCAGCGGCGATACGAATCGTTGACCTCCGTAGAGAAGTTCTTGCCGACCGGTGCGGAGATACCACGGTGAGTCGCCGCCGAGGAAATGCCAGTCGAAGAAGGCCTGGTGCAGGTCGCCGTGATTCTCATGCAACCCGTTGAACCCGGTGTCCTGGTCCTCCGCATGTGCCACGATGCCCTGCAGGAAGAACCGCAGAGTGTCCTTGTATCGGAGGTTTGTGTGCAGCATCCAGCGGTAGAACTGCTGTGTGTTTTGGGTGCGTGCCATAGCACCGAAGCGCGCATTGCTCCGCGCTTCGACGCGGACGCGGAACTCGCCACCGATGTCCACGCGCCAATTCATGGTGATGTTCTTCAAGAAAGCGGTTCGGTCCTCGCTGCTCTCGAAGTCGGTGAAGTCCTCGTCGAATCGGAGATTCAGGAACTTCGGCTCGGCCGGCGGATCACCTTGAGCCATCGCCTTCGTCGAAAAGTTCAACGCGGCAATGGAGGCGATAATTGCCCCTGCCACGCACATACGCTGCGGTCCTAGAAGTCGGAAATCGCGAATCACAAAACACCTCCACCCTGAGTTCTGGAGCACGGTACGCCGACGCGCGACGACCGTGTCGAACAGTGTCACAAACTCTCTTTTTCGTTACGCCCCGGCAGCACGCACCGCGCCAAGCGGATATATGCCGAAGCGACCAAACCTGAATACGCGCCGATTATCGGCGATAATCCCCCGGCGCCAAGAGAAAATGTGACCGAGTTCCACATCACTTAACTATGTGACCTACATGAGTTTACGCAACTTGCGCACGCGATTCGATCGCTACAGATCACCTATATTGCCATTTTCGGTCGGTGAAAGCAGCGTGCGTAGCGTGGATTCAACGTATTTGGACAGCTCGCCGGCGAAACGCCGGTGTGCTGCGGTGTTGGGATGGTTGTCGGCTGGGTGAACGTGCCACGCCCCGGCATTGTCGCGTTGGAAGGCAGGCCACGCATTGAAAAGGCGGATGCCGGCTTGGGTGCAGAAGGACTCCTGCAAGTCGTAAACGGCCAGCAGCGCATGGTTTTGTGGGTGACGAACGCTTGGGTAGATCGCAGCCACAAAGGCAGCGCCGTCGGCCTCGGATTCGTCGCGGAGACTTGCGAGTGCGTCGAACGAACGCGCCCAATCGTCCTGACTGGTACGCACTCCGGTTCGACCGGAAAGCGCGGCGATCGCGCGGGCCAGCCGATCTGCGAGTGGGAGATACTGCGCGAGCGTTGCGCTCGTACCCGCGATCGCGGCGCTGAAGTTTGCGGGCTCACCGGCGTCGGCGTCGTTCCATACCATGGCCAGGATTACCATGTCGGGTTGGTACGCGCGGATGTTTCGACGGTAGTGCTCCAGTTCCTGCCGTGTGTCGTAGGCGCTGACCCCTGCGTTGATCACCTCGATATTCGCGTCGGGAAACCGCTCACTGAGGACACGCTCAAGTGCCTGCGGCCACGCGTCTTCGACGTGTACGCCTTCGCCGAGCGTGAAGCTGTCCCCGATCGCGGCGATGCGGAAAACGCCGGGCGGTTTCGCGATGGGCAGCTCGCGCTCGCGGAGCCCTCGGGAGTTGGCTTGGTAGACCACGGACTCTTCGGCGCCGAAGTAAGCGTTCACGTCGCTGGAGTAGTAGTGTCGCCAGCGGGCGGACGGTGCGACGTGGAATCGGCGGGCGTCTTCCGTGATGATCGCATAGGATTCCGACTCGACGATCATGATGCGCCAATCGCGAAGGCGGATGGCCTCGCCAATGACGAGTTCGCACGTTACGCAGCTCCCGACGATCAGCCACCATGCAAACATCGCAGGTCTCAGAGTCGCTGCTGCACGGGTGGGAAGGGCAAAGGCTGGATAGGCTAGCGCGAGGGTTACCCATAGACGCATGTAGATCGGGGGTGGAACCTCGCGCGGGTGGACGGCCACGAGGAACACCCACAGTGCAACACCGAGACACTCCGCCACCGCGCGGTAGAGACGGTGCGGCGGTGCTTCGCGGCGGACGGCGGCGATGACCAGGGGCAAAAGTCCAGCCGCCAGAACTGCGACTGTCGCGACTTGCTGCCACAAGGGCATCGGGAACGGGTTGATCGTCAGTCCGGGCAGGTGGGCGTTGAGCACCCAAACGCATGCGACGGCCTCGAAGATGATCGCCACGGCGAAGAATGGGATGCGTTTCATGGGTTCTTCACGCGTCCTGACATCGCCAAGGGGGTGGCCCATCGCTTCAGCGGTGGGGGGACAAGGACTCATTGTCACAGATTCCGATTTCACCACGGCCACCGCTTTTCGTCTACCGACGTTCTCTGTCTCGTTCTTGGGTCGTGGCTTGTGGCTCGGCGACGTCGAACCGGCGGTCATCGCGCGCCCGCGCGTCGACCGCACTGATGTCTGGCGCGGCTGGTCCACCTGCCAACGTCGGGGGGGAGGAATGACGGGATCGAGGGAACGAGGGGCTGGGAATTGAAGTGACGCTGGCAACTAGGTTCGTTTCGTCAGGCGGATTCGGTGCGTTGGGCGCGGTGGGGGGCGGTGAGGTTGAGATGCTAGAGGGTGAGCCCGAGTTCGGAGTGCCCGTTTTTGGCACTGGCGTCGGGCTGGAGCTTGTCGTCGTGGACGCGTTCGATTCGCTGCCATGCGTGGGGGAGGGACTCGTAGGTTTCGTGGGCGGTTTGTTGGTCGCAGCGGTGGGCGCTGCGGAGTCGCCAGAGGCTTGCGGCGACGCCTTCGACGAGCATCTGCTCGATGCCAGTCGCGGGGTTGGAGTCGGGGCGGAGCTGGGCGAGGAGGCCATGCGGGGTGGCGTTTTGGCTGGAGCGGTGCTTGCCGAGCTGGGTCTTGGGTCCGGTGGATACTTGGGCGTTGGCTCGGTCGGCGGTTTTTCGGGCTTTGGAAACTACGTCTGACATGGTGTTTGCTCCGCAGGTGCGATCGGCGGGCTGTGCTGGTTGCGCGTATCGTTCCGTCGGGTAGGTAAGTGGTCTTGTCGAAATGAACCGTGGCAGGCCATGGGTATCGCGCCGGTTCCGGTGGTGGTGAGGGCGGGGGATCGAAATGTGCGATCGGCGCGCCTTGGCCACGCGTCATCTCTAGGTATAATGGGACCGCGCGGACAGCTCGCACGGACCGGTTCCAGGATGTGCATTGGTCGACCCCGAGCGCCGCAAGGCCGCGATTGCGGGTGTAACTCAATTGGTAGAGTATCAGCCTTCCAAGCTGATTGTTGCGCGTTCGAGTCGCGTCACCCGCTGTTGTGTATCCTTCCCCTGCAAGCACTTACATCAAGCCATGGGCGCCGATGACATTTTGGGTTTGTTCGGGACTACCGCTTCGCCAAAAACTCACAGGTGTAATGCACTTAACGTCCTGCGTTCTTGAGACAACAACGGTCGCGCATCAGCCACGACAACTTCGAGTTGGATTGTCCTCGCTCTGGCATTAGGCGACCGTGCGCTGACTCGTTCCAGATTCTCGGGTTCCGTTGTGATCGCAGCGCCAGGATTTAGCGGCAGAGTAAAATGAGCAAGCCGTGCGGTCCATTCCCAGAGATCGGTGGTAGTTCGGTATCCCCATACTGATCGGTCTGACGTTGCCTTCGGAAACTGCGCGAATTGCACGACCGAGGTGATGGTACCGCGGTAGCTGGGATTCCTGTCTCGGAGTTGCCCGGGAGATTCACGGTCAACTTGGAAAAGCGTCGCAAGCATGCTCTAGCCCAAGTTGAACAGTTACGGAGTTTGAACGGCCCGGAGGATAGCGCCATGGCCGTTTTGGGGTAGAAGTCGTGACTACATTTGGGTGACCTTGTCGATTCGACGCAAACGCTGGGGTAGCGTGAGGCCGAGGCG
>JAJDDU010000193.1 GCA_029260155.1 Phycisphaerae bacterium
CGATTTTCACGGTGAACCTACCCCGGCGATCGATTGGTCGTTCGATGAAGAGAGCGGCGGCGGGTTTGCGTCGATTGTCTCGGACAATCGCGTGACGATTACAACGGACACGACCACCAACCCGGCCATCAGCACGGTCGAGATACTAGTCACTGACGCTGCGGTCGACGCCGGAGTCTACAGGTGCATCGCGACGAGCGTTGGGCCGGGTGCTTTCTTGGACACGCGCCTGACCTTTCAGCCCGCTCCGACCGTCGCGCCGGCGGTCGTCTTCGACGGGGACTTCGATGGGCTTTGCTTCGGTGAGTCGATCGGATTGGCGGCAAACCAAGCAGGCAGCGATTTGCCGGGCGACTTCGTGGTTTGGAGCGTCGATAGCGGCCCCAATCAGGCTGGAACCCAGTTCTTCCCTCCCGGCGATCCCGACCCGACGTTTACGCCGCTGGCCGCAGGCACGTACGTCGTGCGGGCAACGTTTTTCGACTGCGTTCCGTTGGCCGTGGCCGAGGACACGCTCACCATCGAGGTCTTCGCGCCGCTGGTAGCCAACCCGACGCCGGAGGATTCGACTACGTGCGTTTCGGTGCCGGTGCAGATGGCAGCCAACCCGTCCGGTGGCGACGGCAACTACGACTTCCTTTGGACCCATTCACAGCCTGACGGCTCGTTCTTCCTGCCGGACGCCACCGTTGAAAACCCCACATTCGTTCCGGTACTGGAAGGGGTAGAGTACACCGTATCGGTCACCATCAGCGCACCGGGCGCGGGCGTCGTCTGCACGACGGCTGATCCCGCGACCGCTATTGTTGAGTCGCAGGCCGGCGTTGAGGTTGATGCGACGTCGGACGAACCCCAGATCTGCTTCGGCGACGAAACGGTAGTCCACGCGGACACGACGCCATCGGGCAGCTTCTTCTATGAGTGGACGATCATCGCCGGTCCGGACGATGACACGGCGCAATTCTCAGATCCCGCCATCGCATCGCCAGTCTTTACGCCGGCGACAACGTCGCCGGACGAGCCGTACTGCTTGCAAGTGAGAGTCTCCGGCGGTTCATGCGATGACGGCATCAACACCGTCGACATCACAGTCGCACCGCCGGCCGCCACCGCGCCGTCTGCAACTCCGAGCGTCGTCTGCGCAGGAGGCAACGCGCAGATGGCCGCCAACCCCAGCGGCAGCGATTCTCAGGGTTTCATATGGTCGGTCGTCAGTGGACCCGACACGAGCAGCGATCAGATCTCACCGAACCCGACCGTAGAGAACCCGCAGTTCACACCGTCCACGGTTGGGTTGTATCAACTTCAGATCCAGCTTTTCGACAGTTTTTGCGACACCCCCGACCCGCAGACCGTCGACGTCGAGGCGACGGCTGCATTGTCAGCCGACCCCACGCCAACGGACGCGATCGTGTGCCCCGGCACACCGGTGTCACTGTCGGCCAATCCCGACGGCGGCGGCGGAACGTATACCTTTACGTGGACTGTCTTGACCGCCCCACCCGGTGGGTCGTCGGATGAGTTTCCCGATCCGACGGCCGAAGACCCGACGTTCACCCCGTCGACGGTCGGCACGTACGAGCTTGAGGTCGTGGTCGACGCCGACGGCTGCGATCCTGCCGACGCTGTGATGATCACGGTCGAGGTGGTGGGGGAACTTGAGGTGATGGCCACAACGCCGGATGCGTCGGTGTGTCTGCCCGGTAGCGCGTTGGTGGACGTTAACACAGGAGGCGGTGAGGTGGACGTGACGTGGTCCATCCTCGCGGGCAGCCCGGACACCGATCCCAATCAGTTCCAGGACCCGAACGCGCCGCTCACCGCTTTCACGCCTTCGCTGATTGGCGAATACACGCTCCAAGCGGCCGTCGCATTGAACGGCGGTGACTGCGGCGACAGCAGCGATACGCTAGTCATCAACGCATACGACCCGCCGATCGCCGATGCGTCGGCCGACCAGGATGTGCTCTGCCTCGGCGATGAAACAACGCTGCAAGTTATCACCGACGGCAGCGGCGTGGCCAACCAGTTCATCACGTGGTCGGTGGCCGGGCCGGACGGAAATCCGGATCAACTGTCGGACGAGCACAGTGACAGCCCGACGTTTACGCCGACCACGGCCACGACGCCGGGAAATTCGTACATACTCAGCGTCAACGTGATCGACCCAGCCTGCGACCCGGCGGTGGACGACGACGTGGTTATCACGGTCAACGAGGCGCTGAATGCCGCGCCGTCGGCTGACCCTGCCGAGACTTGCGAGGGCATCGAAGTGGAACTGTCCGCCAACCCCTCGGGCGCTGACGGGACGTACACGTTCAGTTGGGTGGTCGTCGCCCCGCAGACTCCGCAGTTCGAAATCGATGACGCCACCGCCGAACAGCCAATGTTCACACCGCAGGAGGGACCGGCGGACTTCGTGTTGACTCTCGTCGTGGACAATGACTCCTGCGAGCCGCTTGAATCAGCCTACTTTCTGACTTTGCCCGTCAGGGCAGCCCTTGCGGTAGCGCCGTCGGCAGAGTTCGACCCCGGCGTCCTGGGCCTGTCGATGTCACTGTCCGCCAATGAAATCGGTGGGACGAACCCGGGGTTCGCATGGAGCGTCGTGCAGCCACCCGACGGATGCGGCGACAGCCCGCTCGCCGACGCCGACACGGCCGATCCGACTTTCACCCCTGGATGCGTGGGAACCTACACGTTGTCGCTCGTGGCTTCGGACCCCGTATGCACAAACGTGGTCGTCCCAATGAGCATCGACGTGATCGCATTCGCCGCAGAACCATCGGCGGAACCGCCGTCGTTGTGCGAAACAGGTGCTGCAGTGCTTTCAGCCAATCTGAACGACGGCGGGAATTTCGGCACGTTTCGCTATCTGTGGACGATTATCGAGGGAAGCCCGAACCCAAGCCCCGCGCAGTTTCCGGACGGACCCTTGGGAGAGAGCTTGGCGTTCGCGCCCACCGAAGCCGGCGTCTACACGATTGAGGTGCTGGCCGACGACGATAACGGTGAACTGCCGGATATCATCGCGCAAATGAGCATCGAAGTGTCCACGGAGGAACCGTCGATCGACAGCGTGTCCGATGACGTGACGGTCTGCGCGGGGGCAGGGGCGACGTTCTCAGTGACAGCGTCCGGCACTGATCTGACATATCAGTGGCTGCGCGATGACGCGCCACTCACTGACGAGACTTCCGCGACGCTGGCGATCCAAGCCACCCGGTTCGCCGACGCGGGATCCTATACGTGCGAAGTGACCAATGGCTGCAGTCAGCCCGGTCTGCCCGTGTCCGATCCGATAGTACTCACGGTCGACCCGCCGCCGGGGGAGACACTTATTTTGGGCATCCGCGAAGACTCAATCCTCCGCGAAGCCGACCAGACCGGCTGCACCATCACGGGCGATCTTCTTGATCGAGGTGAGATGGGCGTCGACAACCAAGGCACGCCGCTCGAACAGGTGGTGGGGCTCGCCAACGATCCGCTGGGCGACACGATCCATGGCGCCGTGCGTGTCAATGTCCCATCGCCGGCAGGCCCGCTGCCGGAGACCTTTCTGGTCACGGTCGATCCGCTGACCGGAGCTGCGGCGCTGATCGCGAGCATGGGTCAGCCCGTCGCCGACTTGGCCTTCCATCCGGACGGCACGCTGTACGCCATACGCGGCAATGCCGACTGCGGCGAGTGCCCCGGCCAGCAGGGTCAGCTCGGCGAGATATTCACCGTCAACGTCGCCGATGCCACCCTGACCGCGCTTGATCCGCCACTCGACTTTGGCCGAGCGGCGGGACACACGATCACCTTCGATCCACAAGGGCGCCTCTATCACCATGGGATGGACCAGATCAATGAGCACTCGCGACTTACCCGCACGGACCTGATTACGCGGCAGCAGGAGTTGCTTCGAGAGTTCGATCCCGAGGTTTCCTTGACGGCTATGACGATCCACGACGACGTGTTCATCGCTGCGTACCGTGCTGCACCAAATCCAAACGAGCTATGGACGCTCGACCCGGAGAACGGCTACGAGGAAACCGTCCTGGGTCCGGTTGTGACGTCGCTACCAGAGAATGTTTCCGTCCTGGCGCTTGCGTTCGCCTGCGTCACATCCGCGGACGGCAATTGTGACGGGGACGTCGACTTGGAAGACTTCGAAGCGTTTCTGGCGTGCACAAGTCGCCTGCCGCAGCCACCGCCGACGGCTGAGTGCTTGATATTCGATAGCGATGACGATGCCGACGTCGACCTGGCGGACTGGGGCGCGTTCCAGGTTTCTTTCACGGGTGCGCCGGCGCCATAGAGAGCATGACTTGGCAATGCCTGGCGGCGACACTATACTTGCGCGGAGAGCGACGGTGACGTCGTCGCGCGTGGTTGAGCCCAAATCACGATTGTCGCCCTGGCAGCGTCATCGAGGCCAACAGTGAACCGATTAAGCGTTGTTCTTCAATCCGACTTCCTTGAGACTCTCGATAGCTACTTTCAGCGCATTCAACAAGGGACGCACGGGTGGTGGGGTGTTGCGGCCGAGCTGCTTCTGGTCGGCTCCGTCGTGTACGCTGCGCTAAGGTTTCTTCAAGGAACGCGCGGCGAGCGCGTGCTGAAGTCGTTCTGGCTGATGCTGTTCACCAGTTTCCTGGTGGTGCGTCTGGTGGCTGAGAAGCTGGAACTGGACCGCGTGATTTTCCTGTACCCATACTTTGTGGGCGGCATCGTGCTTATCACGCTGGTCGCGTTTCAGCCCGAGATTCGCCGAGGGCTAATCCGCATGGGCGAGACACGCTGGCTGCGAACGTTGTCCAAGGAATCGGAACGTATCATGGAGCCGATCGTCACAGCCGTAGGCCGGCTGAGTCAGAAGAAGATCGGCGCGCTGATCGCGATCCAGCGAGAGGTCGGCCTCGATGCCATCGCAGAGGCGGGAGTGAAGATCGACTCCAAGATATCGGCTGCGCTTTTGGAGACGATTTTCTGGCCTGGCACCGCGTTGCACGATATGGGCGTAATCATCCAGCATTCGCGCATCGCGGCTGCGGCATGCCAGTTTCCGATCGCGGAGTCCGGCGAATTAGCCCTGTCGCTGGGCAGCCGGCACCGCGCCGCTCTGGGCATGAGTCACGAGTGCGACGCCATTATTATCGTCGTCAGCGAAGAATCCGGGACCATATCCGTGGCCCACTCCGGAAATCTTCAGCGCGGACTGACGTTGGACGCCCTGCGAGCGTTGCTCACCGCCGCAGCCGCTTCGGACCCTGCTCAAGCGAAGCCAAACGCGAAGGAAGAAAAAACGAACGAGGCGCGCCGAAGCACCGATGTCGCGCCGGAGTCGACACGCGAGCCCGCGACGGCCATGGCCGATTCCAATCCGGAAGTTTGAACGATGCAACAGTTGCGACTGCTATCGACAACCGCGCTGCTCACCGGCTTCATCTGGGTCTCGGCAGACCAACTGGTCACCGAGACCGCCGACTTGCCCGTAACCATCGTCGTCAGGGGTGAACCCAACGGCAAGATGGTCGTTTCGGCTGCGGAGAGCGCGTCCGAGACCTTCACCGTGTCGGTTAGCGGGCGTCAGGCCGATGTGGCCGCACTTCGCGATGGCGGGACGATTCCGGTTGTGTTGACGCTTCGCGATGAGGCCATTCAAACACGCGGGCTCGGTCCGCTCAACGTCCCACTCCGAGATGCACTGAGACACATGACCTCGGCGTTTGGTGATTGCGTCATCGAGAGCGTCAAGCCGCCGACGCTCGCCGCCGTCATCGACCGCCTTATCGACGTGGAAGTACCGGTGCGCGTCCGCCCCGGCAGCGTTGAGTACGCCGTAGAGCCAAGAGTCGATCAAGACACGGTGACGGTGACCATCCTCCAATCGACGTACGCTGACATCGAAGCGTCGAACCCTCGGATCATGCTGGACGCCGAGTCCTACTTCAAAAACCAGCCCGAGGACGAGCCAATCAAGCTCTCAGCCCGGGTCGAACCCACGATTGAGACTGATCAGGGCACCTACTCCGCCGTCGAGGTCACCCCCGAGACCGTGACACTGCGAGCGACGCTCAGACGGCACCTCACGCAAGCCACGATCCAGGCCGTGCCCATCAAGTTCCAACTCAGCCCGAACATTCACCGCCAGTACAGCATCGAATTCCGACAGGAAAACCCCGACGAAACGCTCCGGATCACCGTGATCGGAATCCCGGAGGAGGTCGACAGGCTGGCAAGCGGCGAGCGGAAGACATTCGCGGTGATCGCCATCGGGAATCCAGGGACCCTCGCCGGAGGTTCCTATGATTTCTACGAGCCCCAATTCAACCTCCCAGCCGGAGTGAGACTCGTAGAAGATCAGGCGATCCCCAGCTTCGAGATCCGCCTGGTCCCCCGAGAACAGCCGGCAACCGCCGACGGCAACTGAGCCGCGACGAGCAAATCTCGAGAATTCCGAAAAACTTGTCCGCCGGGGTTGACGAGGGCAGGCGGTTCGTTATGATCGCCCGTGCGGTGACGATACGTGCGGGGCCACACCCGTTCCCATTCCGAACACGGTAGTTAAGCCCGCTCGGCCGATGGTAGTCGCAAGGCGAGAGTAGGTTATCGCCGCATTTTTTATTAACTCAGCCGCCTTCGGGCGGCTTTTTTTTTGGGATCGCCGCGGTCGTGACGCACTGACCTGCCAATGGACCTCGACCGCATCAGCCGAACGCTCGCAAAAGACCTGAAGCCGCTGTGTTTCGCCCCCCCGGTTACGCACATCTACAATCCGTTGGAATACGCGTGCGTGCCACACGCGCAGTACATTCGCCGCTACGGGCAGGGCGGATGCGAAGTCCTGATGTTCGGCATGAACCCGGGCCCGTGGGGCATGGTGCAGACCGGCGTCCCGTTTGGTGAGGTGTCGCTTGTTCGCGACTGGCTGGGAATTGACGAGCCCGTCGGACAACCTGCGGTGGAGCATCCGAAACGCCCGGTGCAAGGCTTCGCCTGCCCGCGCAGCGAAGTCAGCGGCCGGCGGCTGTGGGGCTGGGCCCGCGACCGATTTGGCAGCGCGGAGCGATTCTTCGAGCAGTTTTTCGTCGCGAACTACTGCCCGTTGTCCTTCATGGAAGCCACTGGCCGAAATCGCACGCCGGACAAACTCCCCGCAGCCGAACAAACGCCGCTCTTCGCAGCTTGCGACCGAGCACTGCGTCGCATCGTCGAGCACATGGATCCGAATATGGTCATTGGTATCGGCGCGTTCGCAGAGACCCGCGCCCGCATTGCGGTCGGCGACCTCGGCATTCCCATTCACCGCATTCTCCACCCCAGTCCCGCCAGCCCCCTGGCCAACAAAGACTGGCCCGGTATCGTGGCCCGTCAACTCACCGAATACGGAATCACATTGCCGTAGTCGACTTCGGAATCGATTTCTCGGGCAGTGAGAGTCCAGTCGCGTGCAATGCGATGGCTGGCCCGCTTCCTTCACGGCCTTGCTGCGCCGCGCAAGACCGTGCCACCCGAGCCTGCTCGCACGGCTCTTCGTTACACATGACTGTGGCGTCGTCGTGTGAGATACCGGGCCTTGCAGCCAAACAGTGTGTAGGCAATACTCCGTCATTGAGGGATTTGGTGCTTGATCGGATTGGATTGACGTAGTACAATGAGTGTGCTTGTGCGAGGGGTCGGAAACTGGACTGTCAGTTCAGTTCAGTTCAGT
>JAJDDU010000194.1 GCA_029260155.1 Phycisphaerae bacterium
AACTGGAAGGCGCCAACAACAAGATCAAAGTCATCAAACGCATCGCCTACGGCTTCCACGATCTCGAATACTTCGCACTCAAAGTCAAACAGGCTCTACCGGGACGTTTCTCCAGTAACTAATTCGGAGGAGAACCACAAAACATATGTCGGAGGGCAGCTCGCCGATCGCCCCATACAGTTGCACCCCCAATCCCAACTCCGCGTCGCGGGGAATATCGCTACTTACCTCTCACAGTAAGGAGAACGCCATGGGCAAGATGTGTCCAAAATGTGAAACCAGCAACGCTGATACGTCTCGATTCTGTGTCGTGTGCGGCATGACGCTCGGGGCGACCGTTGTTCAAGGAAGAACCGTGGTCATGCCTTCTTTGATCTCGACACCTACCGTACCACCTTGTCAAGGCGATGTCGCGGTGTCAGAGCTCCGCGGAAGCCAAGTTGCCGCTGCGAATTCCAACCGCGAGACGCAGCGTGAGCTGACAGTTTTTGTGGAAGACGTCTCGGGAAGCATGGGAGGCGCCTACGACCACCGCTTGAACAAGTTACAGGCCGCTCAACGTGCCGCCGCGAGCATGGTCATCAACAAGGCTCGACTTGATGACCAGGATGAGATCGGCCTCGTCTCGTTCAATCATTGTGCCAGTATGCTCCTACCCATCTGTTTGATCGCCTCCCGCCGGACTGACATCATCAAGGCGATTCAATCACTCGAGGTGAGCGGCGGAACGGACATTAATGAGGGTCTGACAGCCGCCCGCGATATGTTCGACTGGCACCGGCACGACGTGGTACGTCGTATCGTCCTGCTCACCGACGGCCACGGAGGCGATCCCCTTCACACGGCTGATGAACTCAAGAATCGGGGCGTGGTCATCGACGTGGTGGGCGTCGGCACCACCCCAACGAATGTCGATGAGCGGTTGCTCAGAGCGGTGGCAAGCGTAATCGAAGGCGAGACGCGATACCGCTTCATCAAGGACTCGCAGACGCTCGTTGAACACTACACACAGCTGGCCAACAAAACCGCAGTGTGCGGGTAAAGGAGAGTAGCATGATCGTTTTTCCGATCCATCTTCTGGCCAGCCCGCTGGCACCGTTGCTCGCGGTTCTGGACGCCTATCTACTTACGGCCGCTTTCTATCTGATCGCCAACCGAATGGCCGTCTGTTCGCGCATCCGGTGGCATCCGACCTTGCGTCGTGTCATCACGGCTCCGGCCCTCGCCGTCCAAAAGCGTCTCGCCGGTCGCCAGCGCGGAGCTGTTCCAGCGTGGCAACCTTGGACGGTCGTATTTGTAGGTGCCATTGTGGCTCGGCAGCTTCTTGCTGCTGTGATCGTGTCAACAGTTTGAGACAAAGAAAACGCGCGGTGCCTCAAAAGGCACTCTTCGAAAGAGGAGGAATTCACTATGAGATGCATGATAAATGGCACGGAGTACGACGTACCCACGCGCAAAGATGGAACCGTCGATGTCGTCGCCCTCAAGAAGACGGCGGGTATCGCTTCGAATCGTCAGATAATCAAGCAGGACTGCGACGGAAGCAATCACGTGGTCAACTCCGGCGACGAAATCTCGGCCCAGCCCGGGGATCACTACAGAGACATGCCCATTCACACGAGGGGTGTATGACCCATGGCACTGAACGCAGCCATTCTGGCTGAACACCTGCGGCTCCTGTCGATCGCGTATCCGGTGTCGATCACTGACGATGACGCGTGGCTGATTATCCACGGCTTTATGCTTCCTCCGGGTTTCAATTGCACGCACAGCGATGTCTTGCTCGAAGTCCCCACGGACTACCCCCTGACTCCGCCAGGAGTCGCAGCACGGCTCTACGTTCGCCCGGATCTACGCTACCAGGGGCACGTGATCAAGAGCTTCTACGTGAAGGACCTTCCGCGTTGGGGCAAGTGGGGGTGGCTTTGCTACAGAGGGATCCGTTGGGACCCGTGTTCAGACAACCTGGTCACGCTGATGGAGATGATCCGAGCGGACCTAACGAAACCGCCAATCAAACAAAAGGAACCGGAATTATGAAGATCCACAACGACACGAAAAACGCTGCACTGGGCAGAGACGTTCGTCTTCGCATTGCTCGACCGCTGTTTGACCGCTTGGCGAGCCACCTCCGCCAGGATCCTACTAACGAACAGTTCGCATTCGCTCTCTGCAGCCATGCCTACACAGCCGATGGCATGGTATTGATTGTGCAGAGCCTCTTTTTTCCTGGCAGAAAGGATTTGGCGAAGCAGAGCGCTGGACGGGTAGAGCCAACACGGGAGTTCCAGGCTCTTGTTTATTCGATCGCACAGGATCGCAACCTGAGCATCCTTGACATCCATACCCACCCACATCAAGCCGTGCCTCGATTCAGTAGCGTGGACAATATCGAGTCGGCGAGGAACGCCAAGTATATCTGCGCCAGATTTCCGGTACCCGTCACCCATGCAATGCTTGTCTTCAGCTCCGAGGCCGACGCTCATGACGCGGCCGTCTATGACCGATCGCGACAGACCTTTCGAGCCATCAGCTACCTGGAAATCCTCGGCCGAGACATAGAGATTCGTCCCCGGGGGAAGACGGGGATAGCAACGAACAACGCCGATCCACAGTTTGCCCGTCAGGCGATGCTCCCTGGTTGGGATCAGACCACCATCGGGCACCAGAGGATCGCAATCGTCGGCGCCGGTGGAAACGGCGCACAGGTTCTTCAATCGCTGATCTGCATCGGCGCGGGAACCAAGGGGTGGATTACCGTAATCGACCCGGACACCATCGAGGCATCCAACCTGCCGCGTATTCCATACGCTTACGCTGAGCATGTCGGTTCGCCGAAGGTGACAGTGGCAGCGCAATACGCTGGCCGGAAGAACCCGGACGTGAAGCTCTACCCGTATCCGTGTTCGGTGACGACAGGTGCCGCCACGGAGCGAATCAAGGGCGCCACGTTGCTCATTGGCGCGGGGGACAGCGAGGGCGTTCGCAAAGTATGCAATGATCTCGCGGTTCGGTACGAGATCCCGTATATCGACCTGGGCTGCGACATCTCAACGGAAAACGGCAAGGTCACCGCTGGCGGCCAGGTGCGTGTTGTCATGCCCGGGAGCAACGCCTGTCTTGTTTGCTCAAGTGGCTATGATCCTGCCGTAGCGGCCATCGAACTCATGGACGACTCGCGCAAGGCGGAACACGCCGCGCACGGGTATGTCCAAGGCCATCGAGCCGACGCCACGCCTTCGGTCGCCAACCTCAACGCCACAACAGCCCAACTCGGAATGGCAGCATTCCTTGCCCTCGTCCACGGTGAGGCCTTTGGTAGATGGGACTACGCCCACTACGACCAACTTACCGCCGAAACGCTGGTGGCTCGCACAAAGCGTCGGGATGACTGCCCACTGTGCGGCGTCCATGGGGTGTTGGCCGAGGGCGATGTGCGGGAGACGCCGAAGGCAGGAGCGATCCCCGTCTTGACCAGAGTGGGTAGAACGAATGGTGGTCGCGCGACTCAGCCCAACGAACTCGTCGCGTCCGGCGGCGTGGCACCCACATTGACCGTACAGCGCGATGAAGATCAGAAACCGCAGGGAAGCGGCTCGGCAAACGAGGAAGGATGACAGGAACTACGTTTCGATTAACCGAGGAGAAGATCGATGACTCAACAAGAACCACAGCAGCCTGTCCGAGAATTCCGCATCGGCGGAACCATCACCGCGTCCGTTTGGAGGAACGAAACGCAGAAAGGCGACCGAACCGCCGTCAACCACAGTGTTCAGATCCAAAAGCGGTATTTTGACAAGGCCGATCAGGACTGGAAGACGAGCGGTTCCTTCTTTCCTGACGACCTGCCACGCCTCCAGCTCGCGATCGGCCAAGCGTACCAGTACATCATGACGGAGGCCGCTAGATCTTGCGCCGCCAACGCATAGCTCGCTTCTGGACTCGGCGCTTTGCTCTCCCAAGCCCGTTTGCCCACACGGGCCGGCGGGCTTACGTCAACCGTTCCGCTTCTTCAACCCGATTACGGTGGCCCCGGATCGTCCGCCAGACGTCTCCCACAGCATCCCTCACCACCCCGGTTTCCTCTTCGTTCAGATATCGCGTCAACCGTACATTAGCTCCGATTCGCTTTGACATTCTCATCACCTCCTGGCATGCCTCTGATGGGCAGCTCAGCCTCATTCCTTGGGCTGAGTTGCCCGCGTCATCGAGCCTCTCTCGCCGCCAGTCCTCCCCACCCTGTCGGCCGAGGGCCCGCACCGACTGCGGCGGGACGCTGGACCGGGCCATGCCCGATTCGCCCGACTCTCAAGTTATCACGGCTCCGTCAGCCAGCCGACACCGCACCTGCGAGGCGTTGTGCGATACTAATGGCATGCGATCGACCAACGTTGCCACAAACGTAGAGACCAACATGAAAGCCTACAAAGCCACGATGTGCTCAGGCATCACCCGGACGAAGGAGTTCGAGCGCAAGAAACTCGCAACGCATGCCGTCAATGTCGGCACCAAGTGCGGCCATGGATGTACCTACTGCAGCTCCGGTGCGTTACTTCGCATGCACCGATCTTTCAAGAACTTTGGTGTGAGTCCTTTCGATAACGGCTATGCCATCGTGGATCCCGACGCGTCTGCTCGTGTCGCTCGGGACGCCCGCCGCATGCGCAAGCGCGGCATGATCCAGCTCTGCACGGTTGTCGATGCGTGGTCACCGGAGGCCCAAGAGCACAATTTGGGCCGACGATGCCTGGAGGCCATCCTCTCGGAGCCGGAATGGACAGTTCGGATCCTCACCAAGAACGCGGCGGTCATTTATGATTTCGATCTCATCGAACAGCATCGTGACCGTGTTCTTGTGGGATTGAGTATCACCGGAACGCCTGACAAGGCCGACGCGATCTCCGTGATCGAACCGAACGCATCGTCCGTGACGCAGCGTATGGCTGCCCTCTGGGAAGCTCATGCTCGCGGCCTGCGAACCTACGCGATGTTCTGTCCGCTACTGCCAGGGATAGCCGACGCTCCGGAACAGATCGATGGGTTGGTGCGCCTTGCCGTCGAGTGCGGTGTTGAAGAGATCTTCGTTGAACCGGTCAACGCCCGAGGTGCGGGACTGAAAGCGACCCAGGAGGTGCTCGAGAACCGTGGTCACCGTGCCGAGGCGACGGCGATCGGTACGATCCGACAGGCGAAAGAGTGGTCCCGGTACGTCGTTCGACTGGTCTCGAACGTTCAGATAAGCGTTCGGACCCATGACGACGTCGATCGGCTGCGCATACTGCTCTACTCCTCCAGGCTGACGGCAGCAGACCAGGCCGAGATCAGGCGCGACGACGCTGGCGTGGTATGGCTTGGGAAGAAGTGACATGCCATGCGAGCGAGATTGTAGTGCCGCTGACACAGCCTCCGCCGCCGGCGAGTGCTCGGCGCCAACTTCGACAGCCGGCGATGTCGTGCACTCCAGTGTCGACGCGTTGCTTACCCCGGAAGATGCTGCCAAGCGTCTGAAGGTCACGGCCGAACAGATCCGATCTCTGATCCGGAAGCGCCAGCTGCCCGCCATCAACGTCGGAACAGGTAAGAAGCGTCCGCTCTATCGCATCACCGCGGCGGCTCTTGAGGAATTCCTCTCCAGTCGTTGTCAATTTGCCTCTCAAGGCTCTACCCGGCGGCTCAGGCGACCTCCGCCTGTCCGTGATCATTTCCCGAATCTTCGGTGACGGATGGGAGCAGCTTGGCTTTCGCCTGCTCGACGGCCGTATCGACCTCGACATCAGGCGTGTGGGTGTACGCAACTTGCTGCTGCAGCTGCGAGTGTCGCATGAACTTGCGGTGAACGTGCGGGTTGGCGACCAGCGACATCGCGGTCGAGGCGCAGTGCCTCAGACGGTAAATGCCGTAACAGGGGACTCCCGAAACCTTGCATAGTTTCCGGAACTGTTCCGCGATCGAGTCCTTCTTCCAAGCCCGCCAGAAGTACGTGACAAAAACGTAACCGTCGTCCGAGCGGTGCCGACCACGCTTCTTGAGACGTTCCACGAGGAAGAGCCGTGCCTGACGAACCTCATCAAGTGCACGCTGGGTTTCCGCCCACAGGAGAAATGTCTGGCTCACGCCGGTCTTGCTTCGCGGCAACGTCACGCGTTCACCGCGGATGTCCGACCATTTGAGATCATGAAGATCCTTCGGGCCGAATCCGCAGTTCAGGGCGAGCAGGATCATCGCCTTCAGCTGTACGTCGGCGTTGTCAAGTAGCCGTCGAATCTCGGCTGCTGTGTATAACGGCCTTTCGGCTGAACCGCACTGGTGCGGTCGTTCGTTCTTGATGCGCTTCAGCCGCGGAGCGGAGTTTAGGATGCTGCTATCGTCTGCGAAGGTGTACATCGCCCGGACAGCCGAAAGGTAATGATTGATCGATTCGGCAGCGTATCCGCGTCGCCGAAGCGAGAGCTTCCATGCGGCAAACCGCTCGACCGTGAGGTCCCCAGCCATCAGTTTCGGGTGGTCGGTCAGAAATCGTCCCAGCCAGTCGCGGTAGCATTTGAGCGTGACGCGGGGATTCCGCCAGTTCGCTTCCTGAGCGGCTAAGAATCGGTTGGCAAGGTCCTTGGCGAAGATCGGCGCCTCCGCTGGCGGCGGCTCGGGAACCGCGACATCGAGGGCGAGGCGGTGGTATTTCTCAGTTGCCGCCTCCCGGTCGGTACCGAGGTAGATTCGCCTGCCTCCACGTGTCACGTAATACTGTCCGGTCGGCTTGTGGAACGACAGGGGGTTCGAAGCGGGTCGGCTTCGTGGCATGGCAACACCTCCAAAAGTGTAGGGATAAGTGTAGTGCCACGCTTGCCGTTGCTGCTGACGTGCGGATGACGCCCCGTAAATACTTGGAGCACAAGGAGTTGGGTACTGGGCAGTACAGGACTCGAACCTGCGACTTCCTGCGTGTAAAGCAGGCGCTCTAGCCAACTGAGCTAACCGCCCCATGGATCAGGAACGCCGATATCGTACCTATATGTGGGGACTCGGCAACCTCGAAAAAGGCGTCGGTGTGATTCCGGTGTAACTCGCGCGGGATTCTATCCTGCATGCCGCACCGCTTCGGCATGCTTGCACCGCCGATTCACCGTTCGCGCGGCTTTGTCCTCGCTGGCGTCGGTCACGCGGTTGTAGAATTGCATCGTGATCCAAACCGTCGAATGCTCCAGCAGCCTGCCCAGTGTATTCGGCGGTGTTCCGTTGTCCGAAGGCTTCGGTCGGCGCCGTGATCGTTGCCCCAGGGATCGGGACGGTTCCGATGGTTCGCTTCGGACGATTGTCGTATCGTCCTTCACGCGGCGTATCCTCCCGTGTCGGGAACGGGTGAATCTCATCGTTCGTCCCAAATGATGCGCCGTCGTTTTTCGTCCCTCAAATCCACACCGTCTGATCATGTCTCGATCTCGCCCACGTCGCACTTGTCTTTCTGTCAGATCAGGAAGGCGTTGCATGCATCCTTGACCGTCAGCTCGCCGGCTGCTACGTTTTCCCGCAGAGGCTGGCGACCCGCGTGCAAGTCGCCAGTGACAGCATGATACCGATTCAGGGAAGGTTGCGGATCGGCCCAGACGCCCGGGGGACGCACCTTGCCGCGAATACTCTTGCAGCATTGCCCGATTGCGTGCGGGGTCAGCGGGAACGGTGGACGCGTTCTTTTTCGGGCTTGTCCTTGCGTTCGACATGACAACCAGCCATGGTAATTCGAGGTTGCTCGAACCAAGTCCAGGAGGAGCAAGCTATGAATGCCGGTTGTCGTCATGTTTGTCGTCGATACAAATGAAGATCGACAGTGTGCACGAAAGTCGTTTTTACAAATGACTTGGAGGAGTGGCCGAGCGGCTTAAGGCGACGGTCTTGAAAACCGTTGTACGGGTAACCGTACCGGGGGTTCGAATCCCTCCTCCTCCGTTTGATTTCGCCTGCCAGTAAGTGTTGGAAACACCCATTGAATATTGAGCCGGCTGGATAGGTTTCCGCGCGGCGATCCGGGACGACGCTGTGAATCTCGATGAGTAGTCTCTTGGTGGCTGTGGGAATCGCCAGCTGGGTCACCGGGAGGTCATCGAGTGGCCCGTGCGCATCGGCGAGCATCGTGAGGCGACGTGTTGCCGTTGCCATTGGGGTAAAGTGAATCATGCCGCGACGCCGCCACAATCCGCAAATGTCGATCTAACCCCCGGCGGCGCAATCGCTGCGAATCCGTCGGTTGAGCAGCACGGAGACGTTGCTGGAGATAAAGTTTGCCGTGGCCAGGTCGATGTCGCCGTCGCCGTCCAGATCGGCCGCGGTGACGGACTGCGGGCGAGCCCCAACCGGGAACTGCGGCCCGGGAAAGAGCGGGCCGGAGAATTCCGACGCGCCAAAGCTGACTTGAAATGACGCCAAATCATGCAAGTCGATATCGTTATCGCCATCGAAGTCAACCGGGGCGTAATCGGGATCGATTGGGCCTCCGCCCGGACCGGTCGGTAAGCGCTCGACGAATGACAGGTGACGGTATCCTCCC
>JAJDDU010000195.1 GCA_029260155.1 Phycisphaerae bacterium
TGGGTCAAGATCACCTACCGTCTCTGGTACGACCGGATCGCCTACGACGAGCATTACCACCAAGCCCGTCAGAAAGAGCGAATGGAGCCAAAGCTAAGAAAATGACACCCCCGCGATTGACAAAGAACATAGTTAGTCCCCTGCGTCCTCCGCGGTTCAACCGCCGCCATCTTTCGACCCTGAAACGGGCGGCGCCGTCGACCCTCTTGCACGCTGGTTCATTCCGTACATACTGCGTTCGTATCGAGCATCCGGGGACGGTCTCGCCGGATGTCGACCATGCTTGACGCCAAGGAGTTAATCTGATGAATATTCTGATCGCCGACAAATTCGAGTCCTTCGGAATCGAGAAACTGCGTGAAGCCGGCTGCGAAGTCACGTTCGAGCCCGACCTCAAGGACGACACATTGACCGACGCAATCGCCAAGACAGCGTGCGAAGTCTTGATCGTGCGCAGCACCAAGGTCAACGCGGCTGCGCTCGCTGCGAACGACCAGCTCAAGCTCGTGATCCGCGCGGGCTCGGGCTACGACACCATCGATTTCAGCACCGCAGCCGACAAGAACATCCGAGTCTGCAACTGCCCAGGGATGAACGCGGTGGCCGTCGCTGAGCTGACGCTGGGGTTGATGGTTGCGCTCGATCGTCGCATCGTCGACGGGACGGCCGATCTACGCCGCGGGGCTTGGAACAAGAAGGAATACAGCAAGGCTCGGGGATTGAAAGGCAGAACGCTGGGCGTCGTGGGTCTCGGTCGCATTGGCTACGAGGTGGCCAAGCGGGCGGCGGCGTTCGATATGGAACTGCTCTACGTAGACGAGGTCGAGCGAAAAGACCTCGAAGCGGAACTCGGCATCCGAAAAACCACCCTCGAAGAGCTTCTTAGAGTGTCAGACTATGTCACTTTGCACGTGCCGGGCGGTGGCGAAACGAAGCATCTTATCGGAGCCGGTGAGTTGGCCACGATGAAGCCGACCGCGTTCGTATTGAACTGCAGTCGCGGGGGAATCATAGACGAGACCGCCCTGGCATCCGCCATCGAGTCGGGAACCATTGCGGGGGCCGGCCTGGACGTGTTCGAGATCGAGCCAGCCGCCACCGACAAGGCGTTCGCCGATCCGATTGTCCACGTGCCGCGTGTTTACGCGACCCACCACATCGGCGCGTCTACGGAGCAAGCCCAGTTGGCGGTGGCTGAGGAAGTCGTTAAAATCGTAGGGGTTTACCGTGACTCGGGCGAGTTCCTGCACTGCGTCAATTCGCGTTAACCTTCGTCACAACGCCGACCGCGGGTGATTATCGGCCCTGGGGCTGTCCTGCGACGGTTGTGCGCCGTTATTCCCCATTTTTTGTGGGAATTGGTGTTGCATCGCGTCCCGCGGATCTGGTATAAGGGGACTGCACGAGATCGCTCCGTTGGTGAAAGGGGCCGTCGGTCTGCGACTCGTGGCACGCCAAAGGGGTTTTCCGAGAGAGAGATTTGGGCGCTGGATGCGCTGCGGCTTTTTGTCGCTTGCGCGTGTTTGGCGTTGTGCGATAGAAGCGGAGTTTTCCGCACGTGCTACGATTATGGCACGCGCGGTTTGGTGGTTTGTTTGATCTCTAGAGTGCGCCGTCGAGTCGTGAACCTCGGCGGTGTGGTTTGTGGAACGCGTTTCAATAGGAGGAGTAGGTATTATGAAAACAGTAGCGAATGTCCTTGCCGTAGTTGCGATACTCGGCTTTGTGGCGACGGCGGGTGCGGATGACTTCAGCGCCGGTGGCGGCGCGATCTCCGACACCGGTTTTGGCTGTGGCGACCCGAGCACGACGGCCACAACCTTCCCGGTGATCAGCATTCCTGGGGGCTTCGACACGATCGCCTCGGTTCAGTTGGATGGCTTGAATCACACCTGGGCTGGTGACATCGATATTCAACTCGACGGACCCGGTGGCTACAACACTTTTCTCGTGGATCGTCCGGGTACGGACGGCGCCGCTTGCGGTTCGGCTGCCGACTATGTCTCGAACAACACGTACAACTGGGCGAACGGCGGGTCGTTGATCAGCGAAGCACCGTCCGATCCCATCCCGAGTGGTGGCTACGCTCCGACCGGCGAATTCGGTGCCGCGTCGACCGCGCTGCCGACCGGCGCTGCGATCGCTGGCGACTGGACGCTGTCGATCCGCGACTGGTCCGGTGGTGACAGCGGCAGCATCAGTGGCTGGACGATCGAGGCCACTCCCGAGCCGAGCACCCTCGGCCTGCTGGCCATCGGTGGTTTGGCCTTGCTGCGTCGTCGTCGCTAAGGCGGCGTTTCCATCCTGCCCCCGACGTGAATCGTCGGAGGCTGACAGCGGTGGAAAACAAGACTGATTTCTGGAGGGGAGGTGTCCTGCGGGGTGCCTCCCCTTCGGTCGTTTTACCGCACGCCCGCGAACACCGTTCGGTGTTCGCGGGAAGGCCTGCGATTCACTTCAAACACACGGAGGTAGGCACATGGCTTCGATTCGCTTGGGTTGCGTCTTATTCGTCACGCACGCGCTGGCTACGGGTGCGGTGGCACAAAACACTTACTTCCGAACGGGCGGTCCGATCATCGCCGACGCCTTCGGCTGCGGAGATGCCAGTCACACTCCGACGGTTTTCGGCGAAACCACGATAGAGGGCGAGGCGGGAACCGAGATCGAATCTGTCGAGCTCATCGGGCTGTATCACACGTGGGTCGGCGACCTGGAGATCACGCTTGAGGGTCCGGGCGACTTCAACACCCACCTCATCGATCGCCCCGGCAGCAACGGCCCGGGCTGCGGAAGCAGCTCGGACTTTGTCGCATCGAATGTGTACGAATGGTCGAACGACGGCGTGCTGTTTCCGGAAGCGCCGGGAGACCCAATCCCGTCGGGTGATTACTACCCGACGGGCAATTTCGGTGATCCATCGAATCCGCTGCCGACCGGCGATCTCAACGGCACTTGGACACTGACGATCGCCCAGTGGAGTGGCGGTGACAGCG
>JAJDDU010000196.1 GCA_029260155.1 Phycisphaerae bacterium
AGTGTCCGAGGCGAACAGTCCGGTGATGTCTTCGGGGCGCGACTGGCGACGGGGGCATTCGAGGGCGTGGGCATGTTGGTCGCAGCGTCGCCGACCGGCAGCTACCTCAAGCTCATTCCGACCGGCGGCACGCTCGCCAACCCCATCGCCCCCATGACGCGCGTGCAGCTCAACGCGATCGACACAGCGTCGGTGATCGTCATCGGCGACCTCAACGGCGACGGCAAGGGTGACATAGTGGTCTCACGAAGTGACAGCGATGACGTAACGGCCGTTTGGGGACGGCAGTAGCAGGCATCGCCGGCAATGCGGACACGGGACACAGGCAGAGGGAGCGTGCTATTCGTGCGGCGCCAGGTTTTGGAGAAGCACCAATGGTCTTGGCGAACGATCAGCGAGACGCCAGCCGCGGCGCGTGGCAGTGCATTGAGTTGTTAAGGAACTGGGCAGTGTTTGGCCTTGTGGCTGCGTTTGGGTTGCTGTCGGGGTGCCCGTTTGCGCCTCCGCCCGCGCGGTGCTCCAAGGACGCGGACTGCGACAGCGACGGCACGCCGTACTGTCTGGTCGAAGGCGATATGTCCGGGGAGTGTGTTGAGTGTTCTAACAACGGGCACTGCGATAACGGTTTGTTCTGCGACGGCGATGAGTCCTGCGCGGACAACGTCTGCCGCGCTGGGACGCTTCCTTGCGGTCCGGAGACTTGCGACGAAGAAGCGGACGTGTGCAGTGAACCCTGCTTCGGGGATGAAGATTGCGATGACGGTGATTTTTGCAACGGTGCTGAGGCATGCGGCTCCGACGGTCGCTGCCAGGCTGGTATCGCCCCGTGCGACGTCAACGAAGTGTGTCTTGAGGGCACCGGCTGCGTGGAATGCGTCACAAGTCTGGATTGCGCCGGTGGGGAAGAGTGCGTTAGCTTCGCCTGTGAGGCGGTGGCGTTGATCGTCACACTCGATGGCTGTCCGGAAGACATTTTTATTGAACGTGAGTTCACTTTGTGGGCAGCGGTCACCGGCGAGTCTGACGACGTTACATTCACGTGGACGGGCACGACCAACGTGGCCATCACCGGTGACGACGATGCCGACCCCGACGTCGTTCGCGTCGCGGCAATCGGCTCCCCCCTTTTCGCCGAGATTACGGTCACGGTTCAGAGGATTCGTGATGCGATGCCGATCGGTGATCCCACCACCGCTACATGCGGTCCTTTCACCACGATTTTCGAACACGGGCCTGTCGTTTCCGCCGGTGCGGATCAATCTGCAACCGCCGTGTTCGCGGTGGGCACTCCGCTCGTATTCGGAACGGCGGGGATACCCCTTCTAGAGGCGGTGGCAGCCGACTACGACGCCGAGCCCGGCGATACCCTGCAATACGAGTGGCGTGTGGTTGCGACGCCCGATACGACATCGCAGCCCCTTGAAACCGTCGCAATCCTGCAGCCGCTCTCCGCAGGAGACGGGGTGACTTCGGTGGACGTGCAGATCGATCCTGCCGGTGTGGCGACAGTCCTGAATCTCCTGAAGCGAGATGGCTCGGTGACCACGCACAGCAACACCGTGGTCCCCGGTCCGTATGAATTCGGGGTAAGCGTAACCACTGTCCGAGGACTCACAGTGTATGACACCGTGGTTCGCACCATCGTCCCGCAGTGGCAGCCGCAGGTGTCCGACGACGGCAATCTTGCGGGTCTGGCAGCGACGGGTGGAATCTACAATAACGTCATGACGCCGGCCGGTGGCGCGAACGTGGATTTTGAGTCGCTGTCGCGTGTTGGCGGTTTGATCGACTTCACGTTCGTGGATTCTGATGTCCCAACCAGCATCGCTGACCTGTCCTCGGAAACCGTCACCGCCAGCGACACGATCTCGACGCTGATGGTGCCGTTCCCGGCTTCGGCGCGTGGGACCTTCGCGATCCATGCCGGTCTCAATGCTGGTCAGGTCAGCGTAGCCTCGGCCGCCACAGGTGGTCGGGTGCTCGTCGGAACCGACTTGGCGTCCACGACGGTAAACACTGAGTTGCCCATCACCGCGAATCAGATCGGTCAGCCGCAGTCGACCTCGGGTGGTCGGTTGTACTCCGGTGTGGCCAACGACACCGTCGGCGGCGCGGCGAACACTGCCAACAGCGAGACGTTGCGTGGGCAGGGGATTCTGTTTGCCGACATCAAGAACGACGGGAACGATCACCTGATCGCCTGGGGCGCCGCCGACGCCAACGCCAACTACGACGCTCAGGACATCCGCATCTACAAGCCGATCAACAACCAAGCGGGCAACGCCAACACACTTGGCTTTGCCAATGCGAACTTCACGTTTCTTGAGCAGATCGACACAGGCTGCACCGTCACCGACGTGGCCATTGGCCCGCTGCGTGGCGATTCGACGCATCCCGAGTTGGTCGTCGCGTGCAATGCAGGCGACCCACTCGCGAAAGTCTACGACCACAACGGCGCCACCGGTGCGAACGACAAGGTCTACTCCGTGCAATCAAATCAGACGACTGCCGCCGCTCCGAGCACGATCACGTTCGACTACACCAACTCGAACACGGCCCTCTTGCCGCCGCAGGTCGCGTTGGCTCCGTTCACCAGCACGTCGTACAACGACCTGATCTTCGGTGACGCGGGCTTCGACAGTGGTGCCGACGGATTCATCGAGGGGAAAGTCATTATCCTCCGGGGCGGGACCGCCGGCTCGATTCCGTCGCCCGGCTTCTCGATCTCTACCGGCGCAGCGTTCGCCAACCTGCCCTCGAACAAGTGGGACAGCTACACCGGCGTCGCGACCGATGCCAATGACGAGCCCTTCTTCGGATTCGCCTTGGCAACCGCGCCGTTCACCAGCACGACGTTGCACGACATATACGTCGGCGCTCCCGGCAACGACGCCGCCGTCGCCAACGCGGTGGACATAACCGGGTCGGTGTTTCGCATTCCAGGCGGATCGGCGCTGAACAGCACCGATGCGACATCGAACGTATTGGCTGTTGCTTGGAGTGGCGAAGTGTTCGGCGACCAGTTCGGTTTCGGCGTCGTGACGACCCCGGCTGGGCAGATCGTTATCGCCGCGACGCAGAACGGGCACACCGCCAATAGCGCAAATGGCCCGGGCAAGGTGTACGTGTATCCAGCAGCGGCCGCCAACGCGGTAAATGCTGCGACGATCCCGAGCGTAGCCGGCGTGCAGGCCAGCGACTTCTTCGGAATCAGGATGGCCACCGGTGTTTTCGAAGGTGCCGACATGCTGGTGGCAGCGTCGCCGACCGGAAACTACTTCAAGCTGATCCCGACTGGCGACACGCTGTCAAACCCGATCATCCCAATGACCAAAGTGACGATCAACGCGATCGACACCACATCGACGATCATCATCGGAGACTTCAATGGCGATGGGAAGAACGACGTTGTTGTGTCGCGCAGCGGTGCCGACCTGGTGACGGCTCTGTGGGGTCGTCAATGATCGATGCTGCGTTATGCGGTTGCGGTTCGTCTTGCGTAGCGGATGGCCTGCTTGGCCGCGGTGAACTCTGCGTCGCCCATCTCGGCGTAGTGATCCAGCGTGATGCCGTCGAGGCCTTGGTCGGATAGCTGATTCAACGTCTTGATAAGCAAGGCCGCGTCGCCGCCGGCGGGTACGCGCACCTTGGCCTGAACCTCGCGACGCACGTCGAAGTGAGCGCCGTCGAAGGGTGACAATAGCCTGTCACTCTCATACGTGACAATATCGGCGATGATCGCGTCGCACGCGCTCACCCCCACGGTGGCGCTCCCGATGCGATCGGCTGGAATGTGCAGAGCGACGTTCGATTCCGCGTGGGCGCGAATCGACTCGATGAACGCGGCGTGCGCGTCGCAACGGTTGCGGATGAAGTCCTGTAGCGGTGCATGTTCGTCGAGATTCCCTTCAAGTGGTTCACCCGATTCGAATCCCCGCAAGAGTGTGACTTGGGCTGATCGATGGGCTGACTCGGTATCCACGCCGCCCACGCCCGCCGCCTGCAGGCAAGACTCGCAGAAACAGACACCGAACAGCTCCGAGCCGGCTGACCCTAGATTCTCAGCAGCTGCTGCGTCGAGCAAATCGGTTTCGAACGGTTGATCCAGATCGCATAGTTCGACCGCGACTGCTGCCTCATAGGCCGACAAGTCGGCGACCATCGCCCGGAAGAACTCAGCCGCGTCGGGGTTGTGTTGGCACATTCGCCCCGGCGAGACGTCGCCGAAACAACTCTTCACCGCGAATTCCGGATGACGACTGACGATGCATTCCAACCGGCGCGTGTACACCGCCGCGCGAAACTGCAGGCCGCGCTTTCCGCAGGCGTCTGCGATTTTGGAGAGGGGGTTGCGCGACTTGACCCAGTCGGCGACCACGGGCTTGATGCGCGTCGCGCCATACTTGTCGGCGTCCGGTTGAAAGTACAGCCCGCCGAGCGTTTGGAATACGCGCGGCTCGACGCTCGCGTGTCGGCGAAGTTGCCGGACCGGCGGACCGCTCGCGCGGACGGTGATCCCGCTCGCGCCGAGCTCGCCCTGCAGGCGATCGAGCACACAGTCGATTCCCTCGTCTTCGAGATCCCACGGTTGGCATAGAACGTTGGCAGCGAACATGGATGTGGAGGGTAACGGGGAAAGCCTTGCGACTCAAATCGATCGTGACATCATCCGCACGCCAGCCACCACGAGCAGAACGACAAAGGCCGCGCGCACGGTCCGCACGGGTAGGACGTGGGTAAGTCGTCCGCCGATCAACGCACCGAAGATGGCCGTTGGAATGAGCCAGACCGCGATTCTGAGGGGGTCTGTCCATGCATAATCGGTGTGGTTACGAACGATCGCCACGTGCTTGACTACGGTCCCCACGAGGCTGAGGGCGACGATCGTGGCGGCTGAATTCGCGATGGCGGATCGCACGTCCAGTTTCATGACCTTCCGCAACAGCGGAACCGCCACAAGTCCGCCGCCAACCCCGAGCAGTCCGGAAACGAAACCCGTGGGCAATCCGACGAGCAGGGCAGCGCGCGACGCGCTAACGCAATCGCCATGTTCTTCCGAGCCCACTGTCGGTCTTCGCCACAGTGAGAGCGCCTCGCGCGCAGCGACGAACAGCATGAATACTCCGAACAGCGCGGTCAGATAAACAGTGCGCTCGCCTCGGAACAGTGACAGCTCGCTGCACAACACGCCAACGACGGAGAACAGCATCGCCGCAGGGACAAGTCGTTTCAGCAGCTCTGGGCGAATCGCCTTCGCACGCACGTGCTGTACGACAGCCGGTGCCGCGACGAAGAAGTTCACCGTCAACGCCGCCGCTTGGTAGAGGTGCTGCTGAGGCCCCATCAGCTCCGTCATGGCTGGTATCATCACGATGCTGCCGCCGATGCCCAGAAGCCCGCCACACACACCAGCCACAAAGCCGATGATCGCAAGTCCGATTTGTGCTCCATCCGGATTCAAGGGCATGCTACCAAGTCGTCGGGTTTTCGCATGCCATCAGCATAGCCGCAACACGCCGGGTGGCCCATCGCTTTAGCGGTGGCGGACACGACGGGCGAAGCGCTCAGGAGATCGTGAATTGAGAGGTCAAGATCGTGATGTCGATGGCGTCGATTTCGCCGGAACCGACGTGTCCACCGTGCGTGAGCATATACAACTCGTAGCATAGCCGCCATTGGATGGCGACGATCGTGTAGATGAACAGCATGCCCCCGGCCGCGAGCTCCGCGACCAAGCGAGTCCGGTTGACAGCTAGCACATAGCTCGCAAAGGAGACCAGGACCACCTTGTAGATGAGAATAGCGAACGGACTGTGCGACAAGATATGGCGGGCGATCGGGTTGGACTCGTCGAGCATGCCCTGACGATGCGCGAGGATGGTCAGCGCCGCGTCGAACACACTGAACACCCACAGCCCCACCAGAAGGCAAATCACGCGATGAGAGCGAGCGGCGACGACCCAGTTGACCAGACGCCCATGCCATGAGTCGTGCCCCGTCGGCATAGCGGGTACGGTCAGAACTTCGCTTGTCATGGTGCAACCCATGGTGGCCGTATCGACGCGGAACCGGCGGACCTTGATTTGACCGCTCGCGGCAAGCGGACGCTCGCGCGGACGGCCGCTAACATGTACCATCTGCAAGCCGAAACGTGGTACGGCAAGCCGGCACGTCCGTTGCGTGATCGCCTCGGTCGCGGACCATTCGAGTTGCTGACAGGAAAGGTGTAGGCGGGCAAGAGCGCGCAAAAAAACACCCTGCGAGATCTCTCTCTCCCAGGGTGCATTGTGAACGGCTCCTGTCGCCGGAGGAGGTGGCTCCAGGAACACGTAGGAGTATGCACCGAGAGTGGCATCTTGTCAATACTTGTTCCGAGAAAAAACAGAATACTGAAGTGTTGCTTTTTTGGTGGGACGCAATATGACTGTAATCGCTTTTGTATTATAGGGTTACGATGGATTCTTCAACTCCTCGCTCGTGGGGCTGGCGTAATCGCGTCAGGAGTGTTGGCCATCGCGGCGGAAGAAGGTTAGATTCGGTTTGAGAGAGTGTTCGGCGTCTTGCTGGAGAGTGCTATGGACGGATCGCGTGGAATCAGTGTTGAAGGATGCGGCATGACCACGCCGTTCGCCGTGGGCGCGGGCGTCGAGGTGCTGGCTAAGTCGCAGGCGGCGCGGTGCCCCACCGACGCATCTTTCTGGTCCATTCCGGACGACTTTCTGGATGGTTTTGCGGATTTCGCCAAGGAGTTGAAACGCGATCGCGCGTCCTGGATAACAGCCTCGGCGCTGCTCAACGCGTGTACCGATGCATCGCTTTCGCTCGGGGATTTTCCGCCGCCACGCATCGCGCTGGTCCTCGGCAATGCCTTTGCGGGACAATTGGGCATGATCGACTTCGCGGGTGAGGTGCGCGAGCAGACGCCTCGATTCGTCAGCCCGATTCACTTTCCTCAGACGGTGGGCAACTATGTCGCCGGCGTCATGTCGCGAGCGTTCACCATCCAAGGCCCTAATCTGACGATCGCGACCGGGGCGTCTTCCGGCCTGTGCGCCGTCGCCAAGGCGTGCGCACTGTTGGCCGACGACTCAGCCGACATCGCGGTCGCCGGCGGATTCGAGGTTCTGTCCGAGGACATCGTTAGAGGCCTGGGCGGATCAACGCACGGCGCGGACAACTCCGGCATCTGGTCCGAAGGTGCGTGCATGTACGTGTTGCGGCGCATGGCCGATTCCGTGTCGGACGAACATCGCGCCGTCATCACCGACTGGTCCTCATCACCGGTCGAAGACGATTGCACCGACGCATACACCGTCGCCGCGAGAGTAGGCCAATCGCTTGCAGCCGAGAGTGCCATGCGCCTCGCGCACAGCATCGCCCAATCGCCCCCCGCCAACTCCCACGCAGTCAGCCACGACGCCGTCACCCTCACCGTCGAGACCTGACCAACAGAATCAGGTTTGCCGAGCGAATCCCCGGCCGCTACGGCGTTTTTTCCGGCGGCGGCAGAGCAGCTGATGCGTCAAAACGAACTGCTCCCCCCTCGTTCCCTCTTCTGCTTTCGACTTTCTGTTTTCTACCTTCCACTTTCCCCCTACGGCACGCACCCGTTCAGCAGGATCGAGACGTTGTTGCTGTCATTGTTTGCCACGGCGAGGTCGAGATCCCCGTCACGGTCCAGATCCCCAACGGCCAACGACCGAGGCCCGTCTCGTACGCCGTAGAGCACATCTCCCGCGAACGTGCCGCCACCCTGATTAAGCAGAACCGAGACGTTGTCGGTCCAGTAGTTTGCCGTGGCGAGGTCGAGGTCCCCGTCGCCGTCCAGGTCACCGATGGTCACGGATATAGGCCCGTCTCCTCCTCCGTAGAGCACATCGTCGCCGAAGCTCCCGTCGCCATGGTTCAGCAACACCGAGACACCGGGTTCTAGGTCGGGGAAGCCGCCAAGGTTAGCTACGGCGAGGTCGAGATCCCCGTCGCCGTCAAGATCGCCGATGGCGGCCGAAACGGGGGAATCTCCGGCGTCGTAGCGCACATCGTCGGCGAAAGCGCCGTCACCCAAGTTTCGTAGCACTGAGACGTTGTAGCTGTCGGCGTTTGCTACGGCGAGGTCGATATTCCCGTCGCCGTCCAGATCTCCGACGGCCACGGAATCAGGGCTATCTCCCACGCCGAACAGCATGTGGTCGGTGAAGACGCCGTCGCCGTCGTTCAGTAGCACCGAGACATTGTTGCTGTACCAGTTTGCCGCGGCGAGGTCGAGATCCCCGTCGCCGTCCAGGTCCCCGATGGCAACAGAACTCGGGGCATCTCCCACGCCGTAGAGTACGTCGTCACCGAAGCTGCCGTCGCCCAAGTTCAGAAGCACCGAGACGTTGTCGCTCGAGAAGTTTGCTCCGGCGATGTCGAGGTCCCCGTCACCGTCCAAGTCGCCGATTGCCACCGAGTGACCTCCTTGGTCCGCGCCATAACGCACGTTGTTCCCGAAGCTGCCATCGCCTAGGTTTAGCAGCGCCGAGACATTTCCGCCTGACCAGTTTGCCACGGCGAGGTCGAGGGTCCCATCACCGTCCAGATCTCCGATTGCCGCTGATCGGGGATAGTCTCCTGCACCGTAGAGTGAATCGTCGGCAAGGGTGCCGTCGCCACGATTCAGTAACACCGAGACGGTGTTGCTGCCGTAGTTTGCCGTGGCTAGGTCGACGTCCCCGTCGCTGTCCATGTCACCGAGGACGACCGCGATAGGGCCATCTCCCACCCTGTAGGGTACGGCGTCACCGAAAGTGCCCGCGCCACGGTTCAGTAGGACGGACATGTCGTCGCTTGACGCGTTCACGACGGCGAGGTCGGCGCACCCATCACCATCCAGATCCGCGATGGCCACTGATTGAGGATGTTCTCCTGCAGGGTAAAGGGAATCGTCGGCAAATGTGCCGTCGCCGTGGTTCAACAGAACCGAGACGTCGTTACTGTCTCTGTTTGCCACGGCCAGATCGAGATCTCCGTCGCCGTCGAGGTCACCGATCGATCCCCGAAAGGGAAAACCACCTGCGCCGTAGAGCACATCGTCAGTGAAAGTGCCGTCGCCGCGGTTCAGTAAGACTGATATGTCGTCGCTACGCGCGTTTGCCACCGCGAGGTCGGGATCCCCGTCGCCGTTCAGGTCACCGACCGCCACCCAGTGTGGAAGATCACCTGCGCTGCGGAACATCCCTTTCGCGAAGGTGCCATCGCCCAGATTCCGCAGCACGGAGACCCCGTCAGCAAGCGGTGTTGCCACGACGAGGTCAGGGTGGCCGTCGCTGTCCAGGTCACCGATGGCCACGGAAACTGGCTCAGCGTCGGTATTGTAGAGCACATGGTCTGCAAATGTGCCATTGCCACGATTCAGCAACACCGAAACGCGGCTGATGTTGAGGTCCGCCACGGCGAAGTCTAGATCCCCGTCGCCGTCCAGGTCACCAACTACGACCGAACGAGGATGGTCTCCCGTGCGGAACTCGCGATTGCCAAAGAACATCCCATGCGTCACACCGAAGACACGCTGCAATCCACCGAAGTCGAGCAGATCAACGTCGCCGTCCGCGTCGAAATCAACCGACCCGCACGCCGCCTGCATGGGATCGCCCCCAGGCCCAGTCGCGCAGTCAACGAATGCATCATAGTCCCACAGATCCACACTCCCACTGCCATCCGGATCACCGTGCGAGCACTGCCCATTGACGGTCGACACAAACGCCGCCGCAACGAGCGCGACTGCAAATAGAGTTTTTCCGATAGTGATCATCGCTCTCTCCTCTGGGCATTGCGGATCGCCGGCTTTGAGATGCCAGGGCGGCGAACCAATGACGTGACGTCGCACCTCAGACTGCGATGCGCATCGCCAATCTGAGAACACAGAACATATTCCCAGTTATCGGCAGGCAGCTGTGGATTTGGCGAGATGATCCCTGGCGGCTACCGCGACCTTGCCATCGACGACACATGAACTGACGCGTCAAAGCTGATGGCTCCCCTCTCGATCCCTTCCCCATCGCGTTTCTTTGTATTCCATGCTCCTACTTCTGTTTTCTCCTTCTTGTTTTCTACTTTCCCCCTACGGAACGCACCCGCTCAGCAGCACGGAGACGCCGCCTCTGGACATGCTCGCCACGGCCACGTCGAGATCCGCGTCGCCGTCGAAGTCACCGATTACCAATGAAGACGGTGGCGCTCCCATGCAGTAGTGCATGTCGCCTGCGAAAGTGCCGTCGCCACGGTTCGGCAGCACCGCGACGCTGCCGTTGCCGGCGTCACCTACGACGAGGTCGGGCGTTCCGTCGCCATTCAGATCGCCGATCGATAGTGCGGATGACCGATACCCAACATGATAGAGAACGTCGTCGTCGAAGGTGCCGTCGCCACGATTCAGAAGCACCGAGACATTGCCGTCGCTGTGGTTTGATACCGCGAGGTCGAGGTCCCCGTCGCCGTCCAGGTCGCCGAGGTCCAGAAACACTGGATAGTGTCCTACGTCGTAGAGAACATCGTCGGCGAACGTCCCGTCGCCTCGGTTCAGAAGCACCGAGACGTTGTCGTCGATTTCGTTTGCTACGGCGAGGTCGAGATCCCCGTCGCTGTCCAGATCCCCGGCTGCCACCGACATCGGTAGGTCACCCACACTGTGGAGCACTTCGTCTGCGAAGGTGCCGCCGCCTTCATTCAGCAACACCGAGATACCGTCGCTCTTCGTGTTCGCAACCGCGAGGTCGAGGTCTCCGTCGCCGTCCAGGTCGCCGAGCGCCAATGATCGGGGTCGATAGCCGACGTCGTACAGTGCGTCGTCGGCATACGTCCCGTCACCCAGGTTCAAGAGCACGGAGACGGTACCGCGCTTGTCGGGGCTGGTTGCCGTATTCACCACAGCGAGGTCTGGATCTCCGTCCGCGTCTAAATCACCGATGGCTACCGACACGGGCCGATCTCCTGTGCCGTAGAGCAAACTGTCGGCGAACGTTCCGTCGCCTCGGTTCACTAGTACCGAGATGTTATTGTCATAGTAATTGGCCACGGCGAGGTCGAGTGTCCCGTCGCCGTCCAGATCACCGGTGGCCACCGCCACCGGGCCGCTTCCAGTGCTCCAGAGTACTTCACTGGCGA